>JAYQWI020000379.1:0-2144 GCA_035871815.2 Candidatus Parabeggiatoa communis | reverse complement strand
CGATCCGTTAATTTTTCTAGTGTATGCTCTGTCGGTGAGTAATGATAAAGGCCTGAAGGGAGGGCTTCGCAAACATTGACAACCAAATAGAGTTCTAACTCGTAACAGGCACCCCCACCTGGATAGGGGCGGTTGCTGCGTTCATACGAACGTTCTTCTGTTCCGATGATTTTTCTAACCCGTGCTGTGCGGTAGAGCAATTCGCCTAACTGTTCTACCGTGATGGGTTGTTCACCCTGTTTGCGGAACGAGCCTCTCTCTTCTATGACGCGGGTGAAAGAGACATCGTTCTGCTTAAGTGCGTCAATATCAGGTTTATAGAGGGTGATTATCGTGTCTGACATTGCGGGTTTCACGACGGGGAGCGGTTCTATTTTCCCCTCAAATCGATGATAGGCACCAGAGAGATTGTCATGTCTGCCCTTCCGGCTTCTTGCCTGGAAAACCAGATCATGAAATGCCCATTGCATCAAACTGTCCGCTTCCTCCGTTTTCCCATTCTGGCCCACCCTGTCCAATGAGTGATGACACTGAAGTAAACTTAAAAACCGCGAAACAACTGTTTGTGACAGTTCTGGAAAGGCTTGACACAGTTCATCCAAGCGGTTGGGCTTGGCTAGGGACTGTAGTAAAGCACTGGATCTCCAGTCATGCAAAATCATTTTGCTATGCGCCAACGGGGATTCTAGTATCCATTGTTCGCCCTCTTGATGTAGATAGGCAAAGCGTGACAGAATATACTGTTGATCCGCTACAGGTTCGCTAGGCTGAAATTGATAGGCTTTCGATAAAGGGACTAGGGTTGCCAATCTGACTTGATTCCATAAGGCCGTGTGACAAATAAAACCTGCTTGTATCAACATTTGAAGGTAATAAAAAAATTGGGGTAGCCCACTCTCCCCCTCATGTTGTAAAATCAAGTCTGTCAGTTGTTCTTCTGTAGCCCCTTCTGAGGCAAGAAGACGCAAAACAGCCTGCATGCCTTGAGACGTTTTTTCCAAAGACAGGGTTGTCCTTGCTGACGACTGAAGAAAGAAGTGGCCTTCCTGTTCAGTGAGCGATATGCCTTCTTTGAAAGACAGTAGAAAAGCCAGTGTTTCAGTCATCATCAGTTCACTCCATAAAAACGCGCAGGGTTATCCCAAAGTATCTTTTGCACGGTTTGTTGGGAGAGCTTATCCTCAAGTGCCACTGTATCCTTCACAATGGTGGGTTCATGATCCATGTGAGGATAGTCAGAACCTAAGATTAAGTTATCAGTACCGATGTAATTGATCACATCAGGCAGATAAGTTTCTGACGGTTCCATAGCGATAAAGCACTGGCGACGGAAATATTCTGACGGCTTCATTTTCACATTCTCTTTTACTTCCCAAGCCAGATCTTTATATTCTCTATCAAGTCGCCACAACCAATAAGGTGCCCAACCACAACCGGATTCCAAAAATCCCACCCGCAATTTGGGATGGCGCTCCAGCACCCCGCCTTCAATCAGGGCCAAGAGTGCCATCATCTGTTCCATGGGATGAGAACAAGCGTGCATGGCAAAACGGGTGTCAAACCGATCCGAACCTGTGGTGGGTACACGGGCATGACTCGCTTCATGGATACCCACTGCTATTCCCAATTGTTCACATTCACTCCAGAAGGGCTCATAAGCAGGATCACTGAGTAGTCGCCCCTTGATCGGGTTGGGTCTGATAAACACCGCTTTCCAACCAAACTCGGCAATCCGACGCACTTCAGGCACCATTTCATCCGGATCGTGACGATTAATAGCACCGACCCCTCTGAGAACTTGCGGATCATAGCTACAAAAATCGCGTAACCAATTGTTGTAGGCACGAATAAAGCCACCTGCCAATTTGGCTTCCATGGTATCGACAGCAAATAACCACACACCTATTGTGGTGTAAAGGAAGGCGATGTCGGCCCCCATTCTTTTAATACCTTTCACCTGTGATTCTGGATCAAAGTTTTTGAGAATAGAGAGGGGGTGATTTTGAATCATCCGTCTCAACCCGTCGGCATTGACTTCATCAGATATTTTATAGGTGAATTCTTCACCATCGACGGTCATGTTTGGTAACGGCGCATGATCCTTAAACTCCGGTTCAAGGTACTTTTCCAGATCGGAAGAGCGT
>JAYQWI020000378.1:0-2887 GCA_035871815.2 Candidatus Parabeggiatoa communis | reverse complement strand
TAAAATAAATTGGGTTTGAAAAAAAATCGCAGCCAACTTAGGCTTTTCAAGTGTGATATAATAAAATATTATCAATTGAAATGCAAGGCGGTTGCTTCACCATCACCAGCTTAGGGGGCATAGGGGGCACCGCCTTTACGCCCGTGATCAATGCGCCCGAAGTCGCCATTTTTGGGTGTCTCGCGTTCCAAAATGCAGCCCGTCTATCAAGCGGGTGAATTTGTACCGCGTTTAATGTTACCGCTCTCACTGTCTTATGATCATCGTGTCATTGACGGTGCCACAGCGGTGCGCTTTACGCAATATTTGAGTTTTATTTTGTCTGATGTCAGGCGTTTGTTATTGTAATTTGTCATTTCAAGGGGCAAGCATAAGGGATTGTCCCTACGAAATAGCAGATGTGTAGGGGCGAACCTACGTGTTCGCCCTTAATCGCATTGGGAGTTTTTGTGGATTTTTGATTTGATGAGTGATAGAGAAATAAACAACATGGAAATGCTTAAAGAACAACATAAACATCCTGAACAAATTAAGCTGATTTTTTTAGACCGACTTAACCCATTATTTCACAATGTTAACAATTGGTTAGCTAATACAAAATGACTTGTTGAATCCAAAATTGTTGACGTTTTTGAAGGCCCAACCTGCATTTATAATGCGCCCTTTCAATTAAAAATTTGGCTTTTTTGGATTGCTTGTGGCCGAAATGATGACTAACACCATGAACGACATTCAACTCTTTATTTTTGTTATTTTATTTCTATCAACCTTAGTACGTTCAACCTTTGGGTTTGGTGATGTTGTTGTCGCTATGCCATTATTATCAATGGTCGTTGGTATCCATATATATCGCAACACCTTTAGTTGCTTTAATATCCTTAACCATTGCAACTATTCTTTTAATTCAGAATTGGCATCTTATACATTTTAAAAGTGCCGGGTTGCTTATTTTTTATACCTTTCTCGGCATTCCTATTGGCTTATTGATGCTCAAGGGCTTGTTTGAAAATGTGATGACATTAATACTTGCTTTGGTGATTATCCTGTTTTCTTTCTATCAACTCACAAAAACTCAATTGTTCAGATTAGTTAATGACAAATGGGCAAGTATTTTTGGCATCACTGCAGGAATATTAGGTGGTGCATACAATATTGAGGGGCCAGTCATTGTTATCTATAGTGCCTTACGACAATGGCAGCCAATCCAATTAAGAGCCACATTGCAAGGCTATTTTTTTCCAGTTGCCCTGATGGTTGCATTAGCTCATGGTTTTGGCGGACTTTGGAGTGAAGCCGTATTATTTTACTACGTTTTATCATTGCCCCTCATTTTTATGGCAATATTCTTGGGCGGCAAATTCCATCGTAAAATACCAGCTAGGCAATTCGATCAATACATCTATATCGGTTTGATTACTGTTGGTTTTTTATTATTCATCAATACCTTAACAAATTGAATCCGTTTAAGAAAAATGGAAAATATCATTAATCAAGTAAAAAATATTAAACCGGAATTACAAGGTTTATTTGAATGTGATGTTGATATTCGCATAACAAATAATGACACATTTATTTTACATCGCATTGTTGGTGAAACACTAGAAATACAAAGCAAAACGCCTATAAGCACTGTAACAATGGCTATCGAAATCGCTTATGCGTTACAGACTGTTGTATTGATTCGCGACTTTCCAGAACAACGATTAGCGTGTTATATTTTGGCACGACAGTTTGCGTTCAAATATATGGAGAGTTTTAGCGAGACGGAAAGAGACTCATATCAAGCCTTTCTCGCACAACACTCACCCAATGAGTTTGAACTATTACACGCTTATCAAATATTGAGCAATGAAAAAGCCTCTCCTGAAAAAAGAGCGCACTGTTTAGGAAGACATCTGATTAAGCAGCATTTTCCAGATGAGACGACTAATCGGCTTAATGAGGCCGTTAATCTTGCAACGCAAGCATGGCCCCTCGCCTGTCCCACCCATATCTTGCTAACACAGGGTGGAGATGAGCGATTACATCTTTCTTCAGACAGTGGCACAAACAAGTATTATATTGCGCCATTTCCCCAAAACGACGTTATCATTCGTTCAAGTTGTACCAGTTCTCCCCCCATGATTTCCGCTTTTGTTGCCGCTGAGTTTTTAAGACAAAAGTTGCTAAGGGCAGCCTTGAAAAAGGAATTGTCCAGCACTTTTGCAATGAGTATGAAAAACATCCGCAATCGTATTACTTCTTCTTTTAAACTCAAAAAAGAAGATGCCTTTGTGATCTGTACACCTTCAGGTACCGATGCAGAAATACTGCTCACTTACTTAGCCCTTTGCCAGTATCAAAAAAACTCCCTTAACCAGACAGCCAACAAAACAATGCCATTTGTACGCAATATTGTTGTGACTGCTAACGAAGTGGGCAGTGGTACAGTCGCCGCTTGCGGGTGCCGCTATTTTCACTCTTCGACACCAGATGGTCATCAAGTATCAGTCGGAAAGAGTATTGAAGGGCTTAAGAATGAGTACGTGGAAGTCATCGCATTGCCTGCCCGCAACCAGACGGGTGCTGCCCAAAATGTTCAGTCTTTGGAAAAAAAGTTAGAACAATTGGTGCAAGAATCGACTCAAAAGGGGCAAATTGCTGTTTTACATCAAGTTGATAGTTCAAAAACGGGTATCAACGTACCTCGTTTATCATTTCTCAAACGCATGAAAAAAATCTATCAGGATACCCTGATTATCGTTATTGATGCCGCACAAATGCGTTGCGAAGAGCTTGCTGTCTCTAAATTTCTTAATGCGGGTTTTTGTGTGTTAAGTACCGGCTCTAAATTTTTTGCAGGTGCCCCTTTTAGTGGCCTCGTTCTGTTACCAACCCAAGAAGCCTC
>JAYQWI020000377.1:0-3404 GCA_035871815.2 Candidatus Parabeggiatoa communis | reverse complement strand
CTTTTCTATCTCCACTTGGGTTTTTTCAAGGGCCAAATTCTTTTGTTGGATATCCTCTTTTTGTCGCTCTAACTCTTTGGTGCGCTCTTCCAATTCTTCATTGGTTTGTTTCAACTCTTCCTGTTGGGTTTGTAATTCCTCGGATTGACTTTGCAATTCCTCGGATTGACTTTGTAGTTCTTCATTTTGTTGCTGAAGGGCTTCCTGTTTATGTTGTAAGTCGGCCTGTTGAGTTTGCAACTGTTCATTAATCTGTTGCATTTCTTCTTGTTGCGCTTGCAATTCTTCTGACTGCGTTTGCAATTCTTCAGTCTGTCTTTGGCTTTGCTCCAATAGTGCTTGTTGCCGTGTGCGGGATTCGGCAGTATTCACCGCTATGCCAATACTCGGCATGACTTGTTCTAAAAATTGTTGTCGAATAACCGTTGGTGCCTTAGTCAAACCGATTTCAATCACCCCTTTAACTTGATTGTCATACAAAAAGGGCATGAGGATGACATAGCGCGGTACGGCTTGTGAAAGTCCAGACTGAATAATATAGGTATATTCTTCCTGCCGATGGGTACGGAAAATCGTTTTTTGTTCTAAGGCCGCTTGCCCCACTAATCCTTCACCTAATAAAAACTGATTCGGTATTTTATCATTCGCGGTATAGGCATAACTCGCGATGATTTTTAGATAGGGGCTTTGGTGCGGGTTAGGTTCTTCTAGCAGATAAAATAAGCCGACTTGCGCCTCAACATAAGTGGTGATAAAGGAAATAATGTTCTTAGCCAGTTTCACCCTATCTAACTCGCCTCTCATTTGATCATTTAACTGCGTTTGTCCGGTTTTAAGCCAATCTTGATCTGTATTTTTGGCCATAGCGGCAGCGAGCTTAGTGGTAGCCGTTTCGAGGGCCTCTTTAATTTGGATAAAATCGCCCTGGTATTCCGCTTGAGGCATGACATCATGGCTACCTTCTGCTAATCCCTGAGAAACTTGAACAATATCTTCTACAACCAGACGCAAGTTAGACAAGGCGAGTTCTAAGGCCTGTTTGATTTGGATAAAGTCTCCTCTATATTCCGCTTTAGACTGAGTCTGTAGATTACCCGCGGCTAATCCTTGAGAGACTTGAACCATATCTTCAATAACCAGTCGTTGGTTGGACAAAGCCGTTTCTTGGGCATTTTTGATATGGAGAAAATCGCCTCGGTATTCTTGAGAGGGCTTGACACTGAGATTGCCTTCGGCTAATCCCTGAGACACGCGGACAATATCTTCAATCACGACCCGTTGATTAGACAAAGCGATTTCGAGGGCCTGTTTGATTTGGCTCAAGTCTCCCCGGTATGCTTGAGACGGCTTGACGCTGAGGTTGCCTTCGGCTAATCCCTGAGACACTTGAACAATATCCTCAATCACGATCCGTTGATTAGACAAAGCCATTTCGAGTGCCTGTTTGATTTGGATAAAGTCGCCTTGGTATTCACCTTCAGGCATAACCTGTAGCTTGCCTTCCGCTAAGCCTTGAGACACTTGGACAATATCTTCAATCACCACACGCTGGTTAGATAAAGCCGTATCAAGGGCTGTTTTGATCTGGCTAAAGTCTCCCCGATATTGAGACATGAGCATAACGCGCAAATTACCCTCAGCTAATCCTTGAGACACTTGGACAATATCTGCAATCACTTGTCCTAGATTGGATAAAGCGCTTTCTAGCGCCTGTTTGATTTGAAGAAAATCTCCAGAATACGCAGACTGAGGTGTGACGCGCAGATTGCCTTCCGCTAGGCCTTGAGAAACCTGGACAATATCTTCAATCACTTTTCGTTGGTTAACTAAGGCCGTTTCTAAGGCGGTTTTGATTTGGCTAAAATCGCCCGGATAGTCAGATTGCGGTGTGACACTCATATTGCCGGCTGCTAATCCTTGAGCCACTTGATCAATATCTTCAATCACTTGGCGCTGATTGGCAATCATCTGTCGAAATGCATCAGCCATCATGCCAATTTCGTCACGACTATTTACCTTCACGATCAAGTTCATGTTGCCAGCCGCTAATTGGCGAGCAATCTCAGTCATCTTCCGTACCGGTTTCGCGATAGACTGGCTAAAAAATAAAGCGATGCCTATCACGATGACAGTACCTATTCCTAAAATGCTGATTATCCAGATTAAGATATGATGAACAGCAGCGAAGGCTTCCGCTTCATCAATCTTGGCGTTTAATGACCAGCGCACATCCGAAATATTGAGCGGTGTGTGAGCAACGATGGTGGATTCACCGCGATAATCAATCATGGTTTTTACCCCGGCTTCACCAACAGCAGAAGCGCGAGTCGCTTCGGTATAGACTTTCTGTTTGAGAAGGGTACTCTCTTTGAAAAAGCGCGAATCTGAACGCAAGAGAAAATCATCAGAACTGATCAGGATAGTTTCACCCGTATCGCCTAAGCCAGTTCGTTCTTGCATGATGCCATTGATCAGATCGGTTGGCAGTTGAAAGATCAAAATCCCCATCATTTCAGAATCTTGAAAGATGGGCGAAGCGACGAAGGAGGCTGGCTCTTTAGAAGGTTCATAGTGAGCAAAATCTGCCAATCGCGTGACATCACGCTCTGTCGCAATAACGGTTTTCTTGAAAACCTGACCAATATTGGTATCAGCATAAGCGCCTTTTTTTAGAGAAGTACCAAAATCATCCTCTTTTTCGACACTATAGATAATAGTGCCTGTATGGGGTTCGACGAGGAACAGATCATGGTAACCGTAAGCTTCCTTGTATTCCTTGAACACGGTGTGGTACTTGGCATGGACAGCACTATAGGCACTGCCATCATTCGCATCTTCTTGCTTGGGTTGACCCAAATATAAAGAACGATAATGTTTCATAGCCCCAGCCTCGTCCGTGTTCAAGGCCTTCATACTGGCATGGAGCGCCTCATCTAATGCGTGTACAGCATCAATCATGGCAGGATTTTTAGAGAACACTTTGACATCGCTCAAGCGTTCATTGAAATATTTAGCAATTTGTTTAGCCTTGATATCACGCACAGCGATCAACTTATTGATGACTTCACTCTTCAAAGCATTTTGAGCTTGAGTGTAGGCTAACCACCCAACAATCATGAGTGGAATAAGAGAAACAGCGAGAAACAGTAATATCAGTTTGCCTCGTAATGAATGGATCATCAGTTATCAGTTATCAGTTATCAGTTATCAGTTATCAGTTATCAGTTATCAGTTATCAGTTATCAGTTATTTATCGGGTATGCTTTGGGTTTTTAAAGCCCAGCATTCTTAAAAGGGGGCAAACCTGTGTGTTTACCTACATTAAATCTACAAAATAACATCTGGTAGGGGCAGAGCGGCGTGTTTACCCTTGTGAGCTGAACAGGTTTTTAGATCACATTTTG
>JAYQWI020000376.1:0-1993 GCA_035871815.2 Candidatus Parabeggiatoa communis | reverse complement strand
GTTATAGACCCGACACTTTCTGTAGAATTTAGCTGGCAAGGTAATGGTGATGTTGATAATGCTGATGATGAACTGACATATCGAGCTTGCTATGTCAATCTGGCAGAGGTTAATCTTGAAAACATCTCGGAAGAAAGTTGCTTACCCGTTTTTCCTGCTGGTTATCGTTCTGAAACATCAGGAACCTTACCTGTTAACAAACTGGATTATGCTGCTTCCTATGCTTGGATAGTCTCCGTGTACGATGGAGAGGCAAAATCTGAATGGGATATTTGGACGTTCACTACCAAAGCGCCTCCTGTTAATCTTATCCTAGACGCAAACTCAGGATATGCGAATACATTGTTGAAATGGAGGGGGGTTGATACTGACTTAAAAGTGGCTAAATACCGCATTTTACGTGTTAAGGGAGATGCCGATTTTAGCACAGCTGTGATTGTAGATACGCTGAAGAACGACATTTCATCCTACTATGACGAATACAGTGATGAAAAAGACTTGACACGGGAATCGAAAACTCAGTATTGCTATCGTATTGAGGCTTTAGATAACAAAGAAGAACCCTTGCATCAATCTAATATTGATTGTGTCATATATGGTGAAATCATATTGGCTATGAAGCCTAGTGGGGGTTTAGAAGGAAGCACTGTTGATGTGCCAATTAATATTTTGAATGCCGGTAATTTACGGATCAGCAGTAGTGATATTTGGCTGCGATATGACAGTAGCATTATTACAGTTGTTGAGGTCAAAAAGACTGCCCTTACTGCTAATTATGACATAGGTTATGAAGAAGATCAGGACGGGAGTAAAAAAGTCGTTAGGATATCAATTGACTCAAAGCAAGACCCACCGCCAGAACTTCTTGGGGAAGGCCCATTGGTTGATGTCGTATTTAAGGTCGCTGAAGGCAAACAAGGTGCAAGTAGTCCTCTTGAATTAGTTGAATATGTTGCCGCTCAAGGAGGTAGCACTATTAGCGATCAGGACCTTAATGAGCTGTATCCTAAATTAATACATGGTAAGTTCAATATCAGAAAAAGAGCGGTTAGAGAGGGTGATACAAACACATTACCTCGTTTTTATGTTGGAAGAGCCTACATCAAAGGTGATTTAAATGGTAATGGTACCCAGCAAACCGTGGATGCACGTATAGCAAGATTTGTTGGTATAGAAAAACTTGCTGCAACAGATGTGCAAAAAAATTCTGGTGATGTTAATGGTGACAAAGCGGTTAATTCTGGTGATGCCGGGATGATTCTTTACAATGCTCTTCACCAAGAATGGCCAGGAGCACCTGCTAGTGAAGCGCCAAACTCTGTGGGAAGGGCTAAACGTGATGGGAAAGAGACGCCTATTGTCATTAGCTTAGATGATGTAAGCAGTATTTCAGGTTCAGAAGTGATAACACCATTGCATATCAGTAATGTCAATAATTTATCCGCAATGAACTTGATTCTTAGCTTTGACACGAATGTGATCGAAGAAATTGTCAAAGTAGAAAAGACTGGAGTTGCAACTGATACGAGTTTCTTTTTCAACGACATGTCTAATGATCTTGTTGGGAAACTTCATATCAGTATGGACACCCAAACACCTATTGATAAAGATGGAGATATTGCCATCATTAGGTTGCGTCTTGCTTCAGGTGGTTTTGTCAGAAATAGTCCTTTATCCATAAGACGAGTACAACTTTATGACAGGTATGGGCGTGATTTTGTAATTTCAGCTTTACAAAGGACAATTAAAGCACGTAATGCTGTGATCACAATCACAGATATAGCAGAGCCTGTCGTTGAAGATGAGGTGATGATTCCGATAAAAGATATGATGCCTGATCCTAGCGGTGTCGTACTTTACAGTGCTTATGGCAAAGTGATTGATAACAACGGCAAACCTATGGGTGGAATCACAATAACTATAGGTGATCAAACCGATGTAAGTGATGACGCAGGCTCATACGCAATAGTGGCTTTGACTGAAGGTAATTATA
>JAYQWI020000375.1:0-4872 GCA_035871815.2 Candidatus Parabeggiatoa communis | reverse complement strand
CGCACGGCCGTAGAGACGCACGGCCGTAGAGACGCACGGCCGTAGAGACGCACGGCCGTAGAGACGCACGGCCGTAGAGACGCACGGCCGTAGAGACGCACGGCCGTGCGTCTCTACTTGGCACCAAAGCGTGAGATTGGTTTTAGATCGAACCCTTTAATATCTAATAGAGCAATTTGAAAAAGCCTTTTCAAATAATCGATTTTGAATTATACATTGTTAATTATCTATTTTTCCTTTAAACAAAATTCTCATAAAATAAAAAAGGGAATGCTGGGCAAGTGGATGATAGGTATGAGGAAATAACTTAAATCGTGCTACCTGTTTGCCCACCCGACAAAACTTTTCTGGACATTTCGTTTTTTTTCTTTTATTGTCTTCTTTTTAATAACACTATAGCCTGTCAGATAAATATGTTGGCCTTGAACATAGTCGATATCAACTGTTTTGATAACTGATAACTGATAACTGATAACTGATAACTGATAACTGATAACTGATAACTGATAACTGATAACTGATAACTGATAACTGATAACTGATAACTGAAAACTGAAAAACATGAAAATAAAGGCTTTTGTTTTAATACTTTTAATCCTACCTTTTAAGCTTTATGCGGTAGATAAAAATATGATTGAATTTGACACGTCTCAACAAGAAACACGCTTTTCTGAACTCACGAAAGAATTGCGTTGTGTTGTTTGTAAAAATCAATCCGTTGCGGATTCTAATGCCGAATTGGCCCAAGATGTTCGTAACTTAGTCCGCAATAAAATTCTTGAAGGTCAAACTGACCAACAAATCACCCACTTTTTGGTAGAACGTTATGGTGACTTTGTTCTCTATAATCCGCCCCTCCAACCCAAAACTTATGTCTTATGGGTAGGGCCTTTGGTATTGCTGCTTATCGCATTGATCGTGCTGATTTATTTTATTCGCCGTCATGCAGTAACCACCGCTGCGCCTTCCTCTCTCACTGAAGAAGAACGCAATAAAATCAAACACGTACTGGGTGAATAAGGAAAAACTATGCTCACATTTTGGATAATTGCGGCCGGGCTCACATTGCTCGCCCTCGCCTTTGTTATAGTCCCTCTTGTTAAACAACATGCTAATGCTGATGTTGATCGCAATAGCTTGAATGTCGCGATTTACAAAGAACGCATCGCGGAATTAGAACAAGAAAACTTGAACCCAGAGCAATTCGCCCTGGCTAAACAAGAATTGGAAAAAACGCTTGCTCAAGAATTAGATGAGCAAACACCACCACCTGCTACTGCTCACTCTTCAAATTGTTGGGCGAGTATCGTTATTGCTATTTTTATTCCTGCTTTGGCGATGGGGGGATATTTGACATTGGGCCAGCCCAAGTTTCTCATGTCACCTTTGGCACAGTTTGAAAATGATCCCGGAGTGCTTTCTGATTTTGCCGAGTTTTTAGCGAAATCAAATGAGGAACAATTTGTCGGATTGCCTAGCACATTACTGGAAAGCGCTTTACGCATCAATCCCGAACATCAAAAGGCCTTATGGTTGTCGAGTCGGGCCGCTATGGAAACGGGGCATTACCGCCTGGCTATTCAGCATTTAGAAGGTTTATTAGCACAAATGCCGCACGAAGCGGAAGAATTTAAAAAGATATTAAAGCAGCAAATTGCGATGGCGAAACAACGTTTGCAAGGTGGAAAGGCTCATATCGCCTCACCACACGCCACGACTTCTACGGAAAAAACGGAGGCTGCTGCTACAATAGCTGGAATTGAAGTCCATGTCAGCTTAGATCCCGCTTTACAAGATAAGGTGAAACCAGGCGATACTTTATTTATTTACGCCACACCAATGGACTCACGTATGCCTTTAGCGGTTGTCAAAAAATTGGCGAGTGAATTACCCACCTCCGCGACACTTGATGATAGTATGGCGATGATGCCGACTTCAAAACTCTCTCAGTTTAAAGAAGTGAGTATATGGGGACGCATATCGCGTAGTGGGGATGCTATTTCTCGTTCTGGTGATTTACAGGGAAAAATGAGTCCAGTCGTCGTGAGTAATGCGGGTAAGGTAGAAATCACGATTGATCGGATTGTGCCCTAATCAATGATTACCAATGGGGCAACCACAATGGATTGCGCCTACCATGAAGGGCACGTAGGGGCAATCCCCGTTGCCCCTCAAAATGGACATCAACACTCGAAAATATAAATAGAATTTGACAACTAAATGGTTGATATAAAAAGTAAAAAAACAGGAGAAATCCTATTTACAGTCTCTGCTGACACCCTTTCAGGGGCAGACTTACGTGAAGCTGATTTAACAGACGCGGATTTGAGTCATGCCGATCTGCGTTATGCGAATCTCTCCCATGCGGATTTATCTTATGCTAATCTTGAACAGGCTCAACTGCAACAGGCTAACTTGATAGGCGCCCAATTGGCTTTTGCGAAGCTTGATAACGCCGATTTGACTGAAGCGCGGTTAAGTGAAGGGACACCTTTCAGTGGCGCTATTCTACTTGAAGCAGGATTGCACCGTGCCAAATTGGTGAAAGCGGATTTACGTTATGCCGATTTGCATAAAGCTGATCTATCTTATGCTGATCTCTCAAATGCTTTTCTGCAAAATGCAGATTTACATCAAGCGAATCTCAAAGAAGCTCAATTATGCGGTGTCATGTTTATTGATGCGAATCTCAGCGCCTGCGATATGAGACATACGAATTTATGTGATGCCCATCTCAACGGTGCTAATTTGATGAATGCCAATCTGAGTGAAGCTTTTTTTAGTCCTGATGAAAAACGTAAAGGGGCTACTTTGGTTGGTGCCAATTTAACACGAGCCACTCTAATCGGTGCCCGTTTAAGTCGCGTTATCCTAAAAGAGGCGAATCTGTTTCACGCTGATTTACGCAATGCGGATTTGTCTTACGCCATGTTAGGTGGAGCACATTTGCGTCGTGCTAATGTAGCGGGAACCGATTTTACAGGCGTTGAACTTGCCGCAGTCATTATGGATTTTGCCAATTTTTCTAAAGCCAAAAATGCCGATATTCCGACTTATAAAAGGAATTTACGTTGAGTGGAGAAAATCACTTCCGAGGTTCAAGAATCGAGGCTAATCAATCATGAAGAACATGATGAAATATGAAGGTTATTTGGGTTCAGCGCATTTTGACGAGGAAACCCGTTTATATCAGGGCAAACTAGAATTTATCAAAGCACAAGTGCTTTATGAAGCAGAAAACGAAGAAGAACTGGTTAACGCCTTTCATCAAGCTGTAGAAGATTATCTCACTGCTTGTCATGAAAAAGGGATTAAACCAGAGAAACCTTTTCATTCTACTTTTAAATCTTTATTCGCGAATCGAAACAATCAAGCATAGTAGGTACACTGCGCGATAACAAAGGTTCGCCCCACGCATTTTGATAATTGATTGATAATTGATGTGATAATTGAAAAAAATGTCCAGACAAGTTGATGTTGCTATTATCGGTGCCGGTACTGCCGGCCTCAACGCATTTGGTCAAGTCAAACAAGTGACTTCTAATGTGGTATTGATCAATGATGGGCCTTATGGCACCACTTGTGCCAGAGTCGGTTGTATGCCGTCAAAGGTGTTGATTGAAGTGGCGAAAACCTTTTCCAGAAGAGAACATTTTTTTGATTTTGGTATCAAGGGCAGTGAAAACTTGACGCTAGATCGAAAACAGGTGATGCAATATATGCGAGGGCAGCGTGATTGGTTTGTTGCCCGTGTTATGGATGGCGTTAATCAGATTGGTGAGAAAAATATTAAAGGGCGTGCGCGTTTCGTTGAACAACAGGTTTTAGAAGTCAACGGTGAACGCATTCAGGCAGAGAGAATCATTATTGCCACCGGTTCACGCCCTATTGTGCCACTTGAGTGGCATCAATTCGGTGATAAGGTGATTACAACCGATGACTTTTTTGAATTAGACGATTTGCCTGATTCAATCGCAGTGATTGGATTGGGTGCCATTGGTTGCGAACTGGGACAAGCATTAGCCCGTTTAGGGGTTAAAGTGGTGGGTGTCGAAATGTTGTCCAACGTTGCCGGCTTGTCTGATCCTAAAGTCAACAAAGTGGCTATTGAAGAAGTGGGTAAATCATTTGATGTTTGGCTAGAGACAGCGGCACAATTGTCTGAAACCGCAGACGGCAAAATAAAAGTCGAGACCAACGATGGACGCTCAATCACTGTTGATAAGGTATTAGCTTCACTAGGCCGTCGCCCCAATATTGATAATATGGGCTTAGAAGTCTTTAATCTCGATTTATCCAATGGATTCAAAGATTTGGTTAACCCTCATACCATGCAGCTTGGTGACTTACCCCTCTTTATTGCAGGAGATGTAGGCTCACTGAAACCCATATTACACGAAGTCGCTGATGAAGGCACAATTGCGGGTTACAATGCGGTACAAAACCCAGTTCAAGGCTTTAAACGCCGCGTACCGCTCCGCATTGCCTTTACCGATCCACAAGTGGTTATCGTCGGGGCCTCTTTTGCCGAATTAGCCGAACAAGATATCATCACAGGCGAACGCAGTTTTGTCGTTCAAGGGCGCACTAAAGTCATGGCGCGTAATCACGGGCTCCTGCGCGTTTATGCGGAGCGTCAATCAGGCCGTTTACTGGGTTCAGAAATGATGATACCCGATGGTGAATATATTGGTCACTTTTTAGCAATGGCGATTGAAAATGAGATGACAGTCAGAGAGGTTATGGCTACGCCTTTCTATCATCCAACCGTTTTGGAAGGACTGGATAATGCGCTAAACGCCATAGCCGCACAACTTGAAGGCGGCAATCAAGGGCCAGCTTTAAAGACAATGAATCAATGATCACTGTTTA
>JAYQWI020000374.1:0-6715 GCA_035871815.2 Candidatus Parabeggiatoa communis | reverse complement strand
TATCCGTAGGCTTGCCAGGGTCTTGACGACGATTTTGTGAATGAAAATCCGTGGGCTTACCAGCGTCTTGCCGACGACTTTGTGAATGGAAATTCGTGGGCTTGCCAGCGTGTTGACGACTTTGTGAATGGAAATCCGTAGGCTTACCAGCGTCTTGACGACGACTTTGTGAATGGAAATCCGTGGGCTTACCAGCGTCTTGACGACGACTTTGTGAATGGAAATCCGTGGGCTTACCAGCGTCTTGACGACGACTTTGTGAATGAAAATCCGTGGGCTTACCAGCGTCTTGACGACGACTTTGTGAATGGAAATCCGTGGGCTTGCCAGCGTCTTGACGACGACTTTGTGAATGGAAATCCGTGGGCTTGCCAGTGTCTTGACGACGATTTTGTGAATGAGAAGTCGTAGGCTTGCCAGCGTCTTGACGACGACTTTGTGAATGAGAAGTCGTAGGCTTGCCAGCGTCTTGACGACGACTTTGTGAATGAAAAGCGGTAGGCTTGGCACTACGTTTGCGACTTTGTGAATGAGAAGTCGTAGGCTTGACACTACGTTTGCGACTTTGTGAATGAGAAGACATGGGTTATTTATCCTTTATCAATTATTAATTATCAATTATCAGTTAGCCTATATCGCTTATCAATCAAATTATACTTACTTAAGTAGGCAAACTTAAGGATTAAAATATTGATCTTTCTAATAATACCATTAACTTATGTATTATTAATAACTTATAATATTTCTCTTATGTCATGCTCATTTTTCCAGCAAAATTCGGAACAATATTTGGCCTAAAATTTTGCGACTTGGCAAAATAAATTTTGCACTCCAGGTAACTCGAAAAAATTAATATACCACTGGGCAACCACAAGGGATTGCCCCTACAACCCCGACGGTAGGGGCAATCCGTAGGGTTGCCCCTTTTTTGGTAGATTATTTTTTGCGAGTTACCCCAATTGAGTCTTCGCAAAAGTGCGCCTTCGCAAAATAAATTTTTCACTCCAATCAAGTCTTCGCAAAATCAATTGGGTTTGAAAATCGAGTCTTCGCAAAATCAATTGGGTTTGAAAATCGAGTTTTCGCAAAATCAATTGGGTTTGAAAATCGCGCCTTCAAGATTTATCTTGATGACCCTTTTTTTAGAAATGCGCTCGTCAATCAATTAAATCAGCGTTTTATACTGATAACTGATAACTGATAACTGATAACTGATAACTGAATAGATGCAGATTTTAATCGTTAAAACGTCTTCATTAGGTGATGTCATTCATACTTTACCCGCTCTCACTGATGCCCAAAAACACTATCCCGATTTGCAATGTGATTGGCTAGTGGAAGAAACGTTTGCAGAAATTCCAGCTTGGCATCCAGTCGTAAAGCGCGTTATTCCCGTCGCGTTAAGGCGGTGGCGTAAACAACCTTGGCAAACATGGTATAGTGGCAAATGGCATCAATTTATTCAGACATTGAAACTGAAACAATATGATAAAGTGATTGATGCACAAGGATTAATTAAAAGTGCCTGGCTCACTTTAAAAGCACGCGGACAGCGTTGCGGCTTAGATCGTCATTCAGCGCGTGAACCGTTAGCCGCTTTGGCCTATCAACAACGTTATGCTATTCCTAAAAATCAACATGCTGTGACGCGGGTAAGGCAATTGTTTGCCTCAGTGCTCGATTATCCCTTGCCAGATAGCCCACCTGATTATGGGATTGTAAAGCACTTTCAGCCTCAAAGCCCCACTTCCAATAGCTTGTCTACTGTCATTTTCTTACATGGCACAACATGGGTGACAAAACACTGGCCAGATAGTTATTGGATAGCATTGGCTCAACGTGTTACGGCCGCTGGTTTTTTGATACGTTTACCTTGGAACACTGTTCAAGAATATGATCGTGCGAAGCACATTGCCAGCATTCACTCAAACATTAGCCTGATACCTAAAAGCAATTTACAGGGTATTGCCACCGAATTAGCGCAAGCACAGGCCATCGTCGGTGTTGATAGCGGATTGGCTCATCTTGCTGCCGCTTTAGCCGTACCTTCTGTGACGTTATATGGCGCAACCCAAGCTGCACGAACCGGCACTTATGGATTACAACAAAATCACCTACAAGCCCATTTTCCTTGTGCCCCCTGTTTCAGTAAAAAATGTACCTATCGAGGATTATCTGCTATATCGCCAGCTTGTTATGAGGATTTGTCTGTGGAAAAAGTGTGGAAAGCGTTACAGAGAATTGTGAAGTGTGATGTGTGATGAACTTGCAAAACACCAAAGCATTAAAAACACTTCACACAAGGGCAACCACAAGGGATTGCCCCTACAGACAATCGGTTCTTGTAGGGGCAATCCTTTGCCCTAGCCCTGATATCATTGATTCAGAAGAATCAATCCTATTCAACTATCCCATTGCAGGCTCTTTTGATAACTGATAACTGATAACTGATAACTGATGATAAAAACAAAGCATACAGAACAGGCATTGCAAAACAATGAACAGCGAGATCGGCCTATTATTGAAACCACCTCAGAAGGTTATTGCTTGTTCAATCAGTCTGCCGAAATTATTGAAGTGAATCAATCATTTTGCACTATGCTGGGTTATCATCAAGAAGAAATCCTGGGCAAAAAGCTAGATGATTTTTTAGATGATGCCAATCTGAAAATTTTTAAAGAAGAATTCTCAAAAAAGGCTTCTACGTCGCATCGCAGTTATGAAATCACTTTAAAACATAAAAAGGGCCGTGATGTCTTTGTTTATTTAAAAGTTACAAGCCTTAAAGATGACACCACCCACTCCTGGCTCAGTTTTGCATTGATAACGGATAGGCGTAAGCAGACTGAAAAGGGGTTGATTGGTTTTTTACACCTCTCAGATGAGATCACCGAACGCGAGTACGCAGAAAAAGCATTGCGGGATAGCGAAGATCGGCTTCGCACTGTCGCCGATTTTACCTATAATTGGGAATATTGGATTGATCCTAAAGGTAATTTTCTCTATGTCTCCCCTTCATGTCAACGGATTAGCGGCTATTCAAATGAAGAGTTCCAAAGAAATCCTAAATTGTTAGAAGAGATTATCCATCCCGATGACTTATTGAGCTTCAAAAAACACTTCCAACAAAACCACATTTTTAAAGAAGAGTACCCAACCTATTTTTCAGAATTTCGCATCACAACGCGCAATGGTGAAATACGCTGGCTTGCTCATGTTTGTCAACCCGTATTTGATATCGATGGACGTTGGCTGGGTAGACGTGCGAGTCATCAAGATATTACCGAACAAAAAAGGGCGGAAAAGGCACGAGAAGAAACCCATAAATTTCTTGAAAAAATTATGAATAGTGCCACTAATGCGATATTTGTGCTTGATTTAGAAGGTCAATTTTTGAAAATCAACCCCGCCTGCTCAAAGATAACGGGATATCCTGTTGAGGAACTGATTGGACAACCCTTTTCTATCGTATTCACACCTGAAACCTTGCCCAAAATTAACCCGCAATTTATTAAAGTGGCCTTTAAGGGTGAAACGGTTTCTCAATTTGAGACAGAAATAATTCGTAAAGAGGGCAGTCGAGCCATTATCACTTTCAGTATCGCCCCCATGCGAAATTCTGGACAAATTGTCAGTATCGTTGGCACTGCCGAAGATATAACCGCACGTAAGCAAACGGAAAAAGCACTGCGAGAAAGTGAAGAACGATTTCGCAGTTTAGTAGAACAGGCCGTTGATGCGATTTTCGTCCACGATCTCGAAGGCCGCTTTGTTGATGTTAATTTGAAAGCTTGTGAAAGCGTGGGATATACCCGTCAAGAACTCTTAAATCTCTCCATTTCAGACATCGATATCGGGATAAATTTAGAAGACTTGAAAAAATTATGGCAGCAAATGGCGTTTGGCATACCGATCATGTTAGAAGGTGTCCACCGACACAGAGAGGGCAGCACTTTCCAAGTGGATGTCCGTTTAGGCTTGATTAAGTGGAATGATTCAAAATACATTCTCGCCTCCGCTCGCGACATCAGTGAACGCAAGCAAGTAGAAGAAACATTGCGGAAAAGAGACTTGCAATTCAAAATGGCACAAGAAATTGCAAACCTTGGCAGCTATACCGTGAATTTGACGACAGGTGAACAAGAATGGTCTGATCAAATGTTTAAAATCCTGGGTGTCACTCAAAAAGAACTGTCACCAAGCTATGACAATTTCATGCTCTTTGTACACCCAGCCGATCAAGACAAATTAGCTGAAGAACTACAGGCCGCTTTTACAGGAAAAAAATCGCTTGATTCTCATTACCGCATTATCAGAAAAGAGGGCAATATGCGGTTTGTTCATTCTGGGGGCAAAGTTGAATATAATCCAGACGGAAAACCATTATGGTTATACGGTTTCACACAAGATATTACCGAGCGTAAACGAGCAGAAGAGAAACTGATCGTACAATCAAAGATATTAGAAAGTATGGCAGAAGGGGTCACTCTTGCTGATGATTTAGGTCATATTTTTTTGACCAATTCCGCTTTTGACAGCATGTTTGGGTACGAGAGAGAGGAATTGAAAGGACAACATATCTCGATTCTCCACGCTGGGCCCTTTGAAAAAAGTATTCAGCTTATTAAAGAGATGATGGCTATTTTGAAAAAAACGGCTGTTTGGCAAGGCGAGCTCAAGAACCGAAAAAAAGACGGTAGCCTTTTTATCACATACGCTCATATCAGTGCGCTTGAAATATCAGGCAAGCCATATTGGGTATCAGTGCAAGAAGATATCACAGAACGCAAGCAAGCGGAAGAGGCCTTGAAACAAGCCATAGCATCGGCGAATTCAGCCAATCGTGCCAAAAGTGAATTTCTGGCGACGATGAGCCATGAGATACGCACACCCATGAATGCAATCATTGGTTTCAGTGAACTGTTATCCTCATTGATAACAGATAAAAGACAAAAGAGTTATTTAGAATCCATAAAAATGGCCGGGAACAGTTTGCTCACTTTAATTAATGATATACTTGATTTATCTAAAATTGAATCCAGAAAATTAGAAATTCAGTATGAAGTGGTTAATCCTTACAGTATATTCAATGAATTACAAAATATGTTTGCGATGACAATAGCCGAAAAAGAAATAGAATTAATAGTCGATATTGATCAAAATTTACCACCAGCACTGCTACTAGACGGCGTTCGAGTCAGGCAAGTGCTGCTTAATCTGATCGGTAATGCCGTCAAGTTTACCGAAAAAGGATACATCAAATTAACGGCAAAAAATAGTTATAAAACAAAGCCATACACAAAATTTGATTTTATTATCTCTGTAGAAGATACTGGCATTGGTATTGCGAAGGATCAACAAACGATTATTTTTGAATCTTTCCGACAACAGGATGGGCAAAGTACCCGAAAATATGGGGGTACCGGATTAGGATTAGCCATCACCAAACGATTGGTAGAAATGATGAAGGGTCAGATTTCACTCACAAGCAAAGTAGACCAAGGGAGCCTTTTTGAAATCACTTTACACGATGTCAAGATTTCTGCCACCGCAAATCCTAATGAGACACAAGAGTGCTCATTTGATTTAAAGAATATGACTTTTGGGAAGGGTTTAGTGTTGGTTGTAGATGATATTGAATCGAATCGCAATATCATCAATGAATGGCTTTCTCAAGTCGCTTTGAGCGTTATCCAAGCAAGCGATGGGCAAAAAGCTTTGCGCCTAGCTTCTGAATGTCATCCTGATATCATTTTAATGGATATAAAAATGCCAATGATGGACGGCTATGAGGCAACCAGACGCCTAAAAGAGAACCCAATGACTTCCGATATACCCATTATCGCTTTCACCGCTTCTCACACAATCGGCGAAAACCGAAAACTAAAAGAATTTGGTTTTGATGGTTATTTGCCTAAACCAATTAATTGGCCTGATCTGTTTGATAAACTATCAGACTATTTCAAACCAAAAAATGAAACAGAAACGTTAATTGATATTTTGAGCAATATTAGCCCTGAAAATAGGGCGAGACTTCCCCAACTAACCGATGTACTGGAAAAAGAGATTATGCCAATATGGCAAGAGATGAACAGTGTGATGGAAATCGATGTGCTTGAAGAGTTTGCAGAAAAAGTGATAAAACTAGGCAATGCTTATCATATTGAATGTTTAATCTTGTATGCTGAAAAAGTGCGCGAATTGGCTCAAAATTTTGACATCAGAAATATCGAAGAGAGCTTAAAAGCATTTCCGATAATAATAAAAGAATTAAAAGACACCTTAAATCAGCAAGAAACGAAAATAACGACTACTGGATGATACTGCCTTCTTATAAGTACTGAACCACAAATAAACCGGTATTTTACCGCAAAGGGCTTTCGCCCTGGATTGCGCCTCTACAATTCGCGGTTTCGTTTCGCGTCTCAATTTTAAAATTCATATCGTTAGAGGAGGAACACAGGATATTTTTTCTATCGCATATCGCGACAATAACCTCCAATTATTGAAGTTTTTATGATATTGGCCTTGAACATCACAAATAGGCCCGTTTTGATAATTGATAATTGATAATTGATATGACAAACCATGACAAAAAACCACTGATTTTGATTGTGGATGATAATCAGCAGAATCTTCAAATGCTGGGCAGTATACTCAAAGATAAGGGATATCGACCCGCTGTGGCCCAAGATGGTGCCAAAGCACTAGAGTT
>JAYQWI020000373.1:0-2501 GCA_035871815.2 Candidatus Parabeggiatoa communis | reverse complement strand
CTTACTACAGCCTACACTATTTAGGTAAAATCAGTAAAGGCGAGCGCGTGTTAATTCATGCCGCTAGCGGCGGTGTCGGCCTCGCTGCCATTCAAATCGCTCAAAAGGCCGGGGCAGAGGTTTTTGCGACAGCGAGTACGCCGGAAAAACGGGCATTTCTACAAGCCCTGGGTGTTAAACAAATAATGGATTCTCGAACTTTAGCCTTTGTTGATGAGATCATGGAAAGCACCCAGGGTGAAGGGATAGATATTGTTTTAAATCCTTTGCCTGGCAAAACCCTGACTAAGAGTCTTTCTCTGTTGAAACCCGGTGGCCGTTTTATCGATTTTGGCAGCATCATCGATAGTGACACGCAATTAGACATACGTTCTTTCCAGACCGGTTTGTCGTTTTTTGCTGTTGATTTGGGCAGAACAATGCAAACACACCCTGATTTGATAGCTGGTTTATTCCGTGAAGTGATACAAGAGGTTGCGAATCAATCCTTACACCCGTTACCCTACAGAGTTTTTCCGATTGCTAAGGTTGTCGATGCCTTCCACTACATGGCACAGGCCAAGCACATTGGCAAAATTGTGGTGTCTTGGCAACCTCCAGAAGAAGTGGTGGTCATGCCTTCAATGGATGAAACAGTGACATTTTGCGCAGAGGCGACTTACCTTATCACTGGCGGACTGGGAGGATTTGGCCTAGCGGTAGCACAGTGGTTGGTCGCACACGGTGCGCGACACTTGGTACTGATGGGACGAAGTGGGGCCACTTCACAAGCGGCACAACAAGCCATCACCGCCTTAAAAGAGACCGGCGCTGAAATTATCGTGGCCAAAGCTAATGTCACACAAGAAGCAGAAGTGGCGCGTGTTTTGGCAGACATTGCTCAGTCTATGCCCCCATTGCGAGGCATTATTCACTTAGCCATGGTTTTGGACGATGCTGTTGTGTTGCAACTGAACGAAGAACGCATGAAAAAAGTGATGGACCCCAAGATAATGGGGGCTTGGAACCTACACACACAGACTTTAGATAGGCCATTGGATTTTTTCGTGTTATTTTCCTCAATCAGTTCCGTCAGTGGCAATCCGGGACAAGGCAATTATGCGGCTGCCAATGCTTTTCTTGATGGGTTAGCGCACTATCGCCGTGCTCAAGGTTTACCTGGACTCACGGTGAATTGGGGCGCAATAGGTGAAGTCGGTTATGTCGCTCAAAACGAAGAAGTCGGCGACTATCTCAATCGGATCGGTGTTAAACCCTTACCCGTCTCGCAAGCACTTAACATATTAGGACAATTGATCCGTTTTCAAGCTTCGCAAATCACCGTAGCCTCTTTAGACTGGCAACAATGGGGCAATAAACATGCCGCGGGTACGTCACCCCGATTTGCTCATTTAGTAGGCGACTTGAGCCAATCATCAGATGAGATGACAGGAAACGCACTCAGCAACGCGCTTTTGATTGCCGATCCGGTAGAACGTCAGGCGTTGTTAGCTGAACGTCTTGGCGAACAGGTTGCTAAGGTACTGAGAACCTCGCTCTCTAAACTCGACCTCAAACAGCCCCTGATCAGTATGGGACTTGATTCTTTAATGGCCGTTGAATTGAGTCACAGCTTTCAAAAGGAATTAGGGGTAGAGGTGCCCACCATGAAACTGTTCGGGGGTATGAGCATTGCTAAACTGGCAACACTGATCAATGAACAACTCACAGAGAGCCAATCGGTATGGGTTAAACCAACTCAAGGTCAGCAAAAAACCACTTCTATTGATAGGGATAAAGAAGGGTCTCCTGAAGAAAATACGGCCTATCAAGAAACCGTCAATGAGGGTGATTGGGTGGAGGGTGAATTATGAATTTAGTGGCTTTTCTAAAAGCACTGTCAAACCAAAAAGTCGAATTGTGGGCAGAAGGTGAAAAACTGCACTATCGTGCCCCCAAGGACGTATTGACAGCTACGCAACTCACTGAGATTAAGCAACATAAGGCACAAATATTACAGTTTTTGCACGAAAACACTGAACTATTTGCTCACATTTATCCCCTTTCTTATGGTCAACGTGCCTTATGGTTCTTGTACAAACTGGCCCCTGAGAGTGCGGCTTATAATGTTGCCAATGCGATACGCATCCGCACCTTTGTCGATATCCCTATCTTGAAACAAACCTTTCAAGCCCTGATAGCTCGCCACCCGATGCTGCGTACCACGTTTACTGTGCAAAATGCTGAACCCGTCCAAAAGATTCATAGCTATCAAACATTTCAGTTTGAGGAAACTGATGTAGCCAAGTGCTCTTGGGAAACCTTGAACCAAAAGGTGGTTG
Organism: Candidatus Parabeggiatoa communis; assembly: GCA_035871815.2. Taxonomy (GTDB): domain Bacteria; phylum Pseudomonadota; class Gammaproteobacteria; order Beggiatoales; family Beggiatoaceae; genus Parabeggiatoa; species Parabeggiatoa communis. Next base: position 180 of record JAYQWI020000373.1, on the reverse strand, counting down.
AAGCCTATCAACGCCCGTTTAATCTGGAAAGCGGGCCTATGCTGCGGATCAACCTGTTCAGGCGCTCTGAGCAAGATTATATCCTGTTACTGACAATACACCACATTGTTGTTGATGGTTGGTCAGGTTGGCGTTTGTTAGTCAATGAATTGCCCTTATTTTATTACCAAATGGCACAAA
>JAYQWI020000372.1:0-2524 GCA_035871815.2 Candidatus Parabeggiatoa communis | reverse complement strand
GCCGACATCAGGCTTTTGCACAGCCCTTTTTCGCAAAGTTGGGGGGCTAGGGTTTTCAAATTCGACTTGAAAAACGATTTGCGTGACATAACGCAATGCTTGCGTCGCAGGATGCCATTGAAACGGGAAAATCCGTAAACGACTGACAGGCACACCGCGCAAAAGTCCTCTGTTTTCCAGTTTGTGCAAAGCACTCGGGAAAAACGCATCTCCCTGATAGGCCTCATCATTTTTCAACTGATAACGGATAACGGATAACGGATAACTGACAGGGCATAAGTCGATATTTTGCAATAATTCATCTTGCATTTCAATGACTTGAGTCGTTATTTCGCCGTTTGGGGGCACTTGTATCAAAACACTTGTCATGGGTAATTCGGGATAACCCGGTTCCAGTGTTTTTGCCCAATTTGGCATCACGATGCTCTGGCAAGATTCCCCTTGGCGCGTCTCAATCTCAAAAGGGGGTAAAGTCAGTTCTAAAGTTAATCTATAGTCATTTTCGGCGATGATTTGGATAGCAGGGTTTTTTGCCGCGATGGCGTTAGCATGGATTGTGCTAATTAATAATAAGGATAAAAACAGTGTGACGATTTTGGGTAACATGGTTTTTTGCCTTTGGTCTGTTGGGTGGCTATAGCGTTTTTTGATTGGGTTAAATACAAAGATTTAGGCATTCCAAATACAACATATATGTTTCAATTAGGGCAATTTAAAAATGCACAACCCCAAAGGGGTTGAATGTGAAACTTCGTTCCGAGCGTAGCGAGATCATAGCCCCAGGTTCCACCCTCATCGTTATACATAAGTCAAAATGCAATTAAAATGTAGGGTGGGTAGAGCTTCGCTACACCCACCGCTCCGCTTATTAGCAAATGGTGGGTTTATCTTCGCTGGTCTGCGACTCGCTCCGCTGCGCTCTACCCACCCTACAAAATACTTATTAATTTCAATGATTTAAAGAATTGTGTATAACGATGAGGGTGGAACCTGGGGTTGTCAAAAAATGTATTTAATTTAATCGGGAAACGCTATAACTACAAGGATTGTTTATTCGATGCGGATAAGTGCCGGGCATTTGATGAACTCATCAGTTTTACCCTCATTCATTTATTGATGAAAGTCAATGACATCAAGCTTGGCACAATATAATCCGCATCGATTAAACAATCCTTGTAGTTATATCTTGTAGGCGAATGGTGGGAAACAAAAACACGTTACCACCCTACAAAAGAACGTTTTTAGGCGAAGGCGAAGGTGGCATTGGGGCAAGCGGGCGGTAATATTCAGGATAATCTGTGGCGCTGAGTTTAACGGTTGAATTGGATTTGACGGATTGACAGGAATTGAGTACAACGAAGTTCAGCAGAGCAAAGTTTCGTTGTACTTTTGTTTTAAAAACTTGAACGTTGAGTTTAAGTTATTTTATCAGGATGAAGTAAACGGGCACTATGATAAACCGTCAAAATTTGAACTTCATCCTCTTGCAATCTATAGATAATACGATAATTTCCAAAAATAATTTCTCGAATCTTCGGCTGATTAACCTCTGGCACTTTTCGCCCAGACTCAGGAAATATTTTAAGTCTATCAGTTGCATTAAAAACACGAGTTGCAAATAGCTGTGCATAACGTGGAGCATCTCTTGCAATAAATTGACAAATAGCCTCAATATCTTCAAGTGATTGCGGTGTCCAAACTATTCTAACCCTTTTTTCATCCGTTCTTTAGCGTCTTCATTAGAGATTGTTTGCCCAGCATTAGCTTGTTTTACCCCTTTTGCAACTTTGAAAAGTAAGTATAAACGTTCCATTGCCTCTTCAATACAATTTTCATCTGGCAAATCATGAATCGTTTGTAAAATTAATTCTTTTTCTGTTGCCACTGCCACTGACATAATATACCTCAATAATTACTCATTAATATTCCTATTCAAGTTTCATATTATAGGTCATGCTCAAAATAATACAAGTTCATGAATCATAGGTGTTCGGGATTTTGCTGGAAGGCTCGTATAAAGCCGTAACTTACAAAAATAACCATTATGAAAAAAGTCCATAAACAGGGGATTTGGTTCGCTCTCGTACCATTATAAAAATAGGGTTCTTTAATTGACTTATATTTTGAACAAATGAATATATTTTATAAATCAATACTTTAAAAAAATCCAGAACACCTATGGTTCATGAATATTACTTTTGCTCGAAGCTATTTTTAAACCCAATTGATTTTGCGAAGGCCCAGAGACGCGAGCATCGCGTCTCTACTGCAAAATTGATTTTGCGAAGGTCCAGAGACGCGAGCATCGCGTCTCTACAATTCAGCGTTGTGTATTGGCCCGGCGTGTTGTAATCGCTTTGAGTTGTTCAGGATCAAGCGGTGCGAGCCCAAGATACTGAAATTCGCCAGCATTGCCGCCATCATCTGTCCAAGTGCCCTTCAGCGTAGTTGGATCAAGACTAACGGCATTTTCAAACACAAAAGTATCGCCCATATTTTGGGTAAATGACAGGCGATAGACGTT
>JAYQWI020000371.1:0-2739 GCA_035871815.2 Candidatus Parabeggiatoa communis | reverse complement strand
TGTCAATAGGAACTTGTAGAGACGCACTGCGTGCGTCTCCAGGGCAGTAGAGACGCACTGCGTGCGTCTCCAGGGCCCGTAGAGACACACGGCCGTAGAGACGCACGGCATTGAGACGCACGCAGTGCGTCTCTACTTGTCTTTCTTTTCATGCTTAGTCAGATTGAAAATATGCTGTCTCACTCTTCTGATGGCTCGGATGCCATAAATAAACAAAAATTGATAATCCCGTTTTCTAAACTGGGTTAGAAACTTTATTTGTCGCCAGATAAATTTGGGATGGAATGCTATTGAGTACATCTCTCGCACAGCTTGATAATAATGATCATGCGGTATGGGCGTTTTGACAATCAGTTTGCTCATATCAAAATCATCATACTCTTTGGTGAGCAATACGCCTTCACGAAGACATTCCCAATGATAAGGCGTGTAATCTAAGGGCGTACACAGTGTGACTTGTAAGGTTCTGGCTAACCCTCTAAACATTAAATCTTTTACGGTTTTTACGGTTAAATCTAATTGTGCTTGCGTTTGCCAATAATAACCCACCATAATGGTTAAATGAGGGTGCATACCATATTGCGTCATCCACTTTAAACACTTTTCGACATAAGGCATTTGATAACCTTTATTCAGGCGGGCCAGCGTTTCATCATCTGCCGCTTCAAAGCCTAATAAGATAAATCTAAAATTCGCTTCTGCCATTAATTTAATGGTGGCTTCATCGAGGTATTCAAAACGGGTATTGATACCAAAATAGCAGCCTTTCTTATGTAAACCCCGATCAATAATCCCTTGTGCAAATGCTCTCGCTTCTTTACCGCGATACCAAACCCCTGAATCATCAAAGATTTCCTTAACACCATATTGTTCTATCAAATGTTGATATTCATCCAAACTACGTTCGACAGACATCATTGAATAAGTTAAATCAGGGCCGTTGTATCGGCAAAAAGTACACTTCCCAAACATGCAATCACGAATCACACTGCTTGCATAAGTGCCCGGCGTTTGCAGAAAGTTGCCATTTTCATAAGCATATCGTTTCCATTGCACCGAATCACGATCAACGAGTGGTGAATGATCTAAGGGTTCAACTTGTTTAAATTCACCCGTTGAGCGAATGTCTTGATCAGTGACTCTGATGACAAAGCCTTGAATAGAGAGCGTTTTTCGCCAATCGGAATGCTTTTCGATAAAAGGAATCAGTTTGCTCAATGAAAAATCAATATGATTACTGCGTAAGACAATATCAACGGGTGCTTTTTCCAAGGTTTCTTTCGGCATTCTCATAGAATGATAGCCTGTCATAATAACAATGCTATTAGGCAACTGCGCTTTGATATCCTGTACTGTTTGCCAGTAAAATTTCATGACTGGCGTGGTGCTTTCAAAAACGATCACATCGGGTTGCCAAGCCACTAAATCTTGCTGCCATTGTGCGAATGACTTGAGTTGTGCATTGCCATCATCCCAATAAATATCATAACCCAGTTGCTTTAACCAAGTCGCGGCTTGTGCATGGATAACGGGTAATAAATAGGTTGGTTTCTTAAAATATTGAACATTTCTGTTCTGGGAAACCATCGCTTTTTGTCCATCTTTGTTGATGATGGGGGGATAGGAAATTGCAATTTTCATCTATTTGAGTACCTCACTTGTCAATTATCAATGCTCTATTATCACATCAAATCTAAAAAAAATAAAACGCTGATGACGCTGATTTATGGCCTGATTTTCGCTGATTGATTAAATAAATCTCTTGATCATCAAGTAAGCTGATGCCGTCTTAAAAAAAGACTTCTGTAATAATATTATCACCGCCAATATTTTGTTCTCTGAGAATGTCATAAGTATCAATAATCCAAGCGCGATTACCTAACAGATAGCTTATCGTCTCGGGTGAGAGTTCGGTTTGGGTGAGATAGTCTGTCACTCTACCTTTAAAATCACGGGTTTCTTCCTGAGAAACACAGGCAATATAGCGCCCCGGTTCATAATCCGCTACACCGTATTTTTCATTATGATGTCGTATACCCTGTACGATTTTGTAATCAATATGCGGAAAGGTTTTTACAAAGGAATGAAAGGGTGCAATTCCAGTTCCTGTTGCAATAAAAAGAAATTGACTCGACTCAATTTGGTTAGGCTTTAAACAAAATTCTCCATAAGGCCCGGCGATTTCGACACGATTACCCGCCTTTAATTGTTTGATTGCTTGTGTCACTGTTCCGCCATCAATGATTTTAATGAGAAATTCTAAATAGTCGTCATTTTCACCTGAATAAATAGAATATTCTCGATTAATACCTAAACCGACAGGTGCAAGGCTAAAACATTGGCCTGCCCTAAATTTGATGTCCTTTCTCTCAACTCGGAGAAGGCAGGTGGATTCTGTTAGGAAATCAAATTTTAATACTTTATAAATATCACTTTTCCCTTTGTTATTTATTCCTGATTTGAGTTTTAGGGGAAACCACAAGGGATTGCCCCTACAAACCCTTTATTTTTTATAGGAAAAATGCAAGGGATTGGCCCATTGATTTAATCAATGGCCTGTTTAATTCGCGCTTCGTCTCTGGCAATGATGATTTGCTTGCCCTTGATCACAATTGGCCGTTGAATGGCAATCGGATGTTCAACCAAAAACGCCATCATTTCATTTTGGCTCATGTCTTTGGGATTTAACCCCGCTTCCTTGAAGACACTTTCTTTTTCCCTAACCAAATCTCTCCAATC
>JAYQWI020000370.1:0-3426 GCA_035871815.2 Candidatus Parabeggiatoa communis | reverse complement strand
ATTATATACAATCCTTGTAGATCTTGCCCGGAAAATGGGAATGCGCCCAACGAAAGAGTATTTAAGGTATTGTCTCAACCGGAAGGATTTGGGAATTTGGGAAGCTCACGCAAAATCTCTTTACCAAGCATCGGTTTTCCATTTCAATTAGCTGAACAGCACAAAGTCCTTGGACTATTAGGTTATGTTTTTACCGAATGTTACAAACAAATATTGGTAACAAAATCGGAGTATTATTCTAAAACTTAAAGGTATTGCCAGATGGGGTTTATAAGCCCGTATTTCTGTTTTTGTTATTGACAAATTAGGAGATAAAGTAAGAAAAGGGTCGGGACGGGAAACAAACCCCGTCCCGCCGGGGATGCTTGTGATTGTTAGAAACAGTTAAAGTGCAAGCACATCAATAATTTTTTGTTTCTTTTTTATAATAAGTTCAGAGATGAATTCATGGTAATTTATAAACCTATTTCTTCCCATCATGGCTATAGCCCCGGTAAGGGTAGAAAACGGACTTGGCACCTCCTTTTGTTTATAAAGTTCTTTCAATTGTTGTAGATGTTCAGACAAGTCCAAAACGTGCTTTGAGGAATATCCTGTTTCTATTCTTTCGTTGACAATTCTTTGTAAATCGTCGTGTGTAGCTTCTGTTGTAGTTGTGCCGCTTCTAACATAAACAACATTTTCCTTTATTCCGTCTCCAGCTTTAAGACACAGGAAAGGGATAAGCTGAGGATCATACTCAACAAGTAACACTTGGAATTTCTTCCCTTTTAATTTTGGATACTCGGATTCCTCATAGACAAAATCAAATACATCCCATAAGACATTAGCAGGAAGGTATTTGGACAATCCTTTACTAATTTTTTCTTTATCTAAGAGTTCATTAATACCAACAGGTTCAGTGGTGCCGTCATCGTTTTCCTTGATTCCAACAATAATTGCGCCTCCCTCAGTATTTGAAAAGGCCAAAATATGTTTTGCTAACTTGGGGAAAGAAATCCAGCTCTCCTTGAAATCAAGGTAATTGGTTTCGCCTATATTATCTTTTATCAGTGACCGAAGCGTTTCTCTAGTGGGTTTTTCAAAGAACTGGGCGAAACCCTCATGTTGTTTCTTAGTTAAACTCATACCTTTCATTTTTAGTTCCTAACTAAAAGTAAACACCCGAAAAGGTGTTTTAGACTCCACCTTTGTTGTAACACAAACATCATTAGCACGTAGGTTGGAGAAGAAAAAGGGTCAGGAAGGAAAGGGGTCAGAACTAGGGTGTTAAATTTGTCTGATTTAAAGTAAAATTCTTTCACCCTACTTTTAAACTTAAACAGTTTGATTTTTACTACAGTAGAATATATCATAGTAGCCCCCCTCACTTCAAATCGGAACCGCCCCAATGAGTAACAGGCCCTTTAATGATTACAAAAGTCCAGTCAAAAAATTAGTAAAATTTTTCCAAGGAAGCCGCGATAAGTGGAAAGCTCGCTCGTCTGAAAAACAAAAACGTATTGATTTTCTAGAAACAAAGGTAAAAGACTTAAGAAACAGTCGTGACCACTGGAAACAAAAAGCCAAACAACTGGAAAAATTATCATTAAACGATGCAACTACTCAAAAACTGTCAAACGTTCAAAGCGAAAATAATTCATCTACTTCATCAAATTTATTACCAGTTGATGAAGTTGTAGATAAATATTATGGGCTTGACGACATAGAAATATTACCACATTCAAACGGCAGTATCAGTTTGATACCTAAAGGACTCTTGCCTTGGGAAAGTGCCAATGGACACAAATACATCTTGTTAATTCAAGAGCTTGCAATTAAAATGGTGCTGCAAGCACATACAAGTTTACGGGGAGCTATGAAATGTTTTGAGTTATTTGCTCAATTTTTTCCAGTGCAAGTTCCAACTTGGGTAACCATTCAAAACTGGCTGTTACGCTTTGGTTTGTACGAACTACAACAAAAATTACCCCACCGCACAGATAGAGTATGGATTATTGATTGCACCATAAATGTTGGCCCCAAGAAATGCTTCCTAATTGCTGGCGTAACTGAAGCGCACTTGTTAAAACACGGATTTAACCTTCTGCATGACGATGTCCAAGTGTTGACAATGTTCGTTATCAGTCAATTAAACGGTGAAATTGTCTGCCAATACTTGGAAGAATTATCCCAAAAAATAGGTATCCCAAAACAGATTGTTTCAGACCACGGTAATGATATCAAAAAAGGTATTGAACTGTTTTGCGCTTCTCATCGCAAGCCAATATATACCTATGATATAACTCACAAAACGGCCTTACTTCTCAAAGGTATTTTGGAACCTTGTCATACTTGGCAAAGTTTTCTAAATCAATGTGGTCTGACATTGCAACGGGTTAATCAAACAAACCTATCTTTTCTAGCCCCACCAAATAATCGAAAAGCTCGTTACATGAATTTAGAAGTGTTAATAAGTTGGGCACAAAACGTGTTGGATTACCAAGCTAAAGGTGATTTCAGTTTAATAAACCCGGCCCATGGCATAGATAAGCAAGTTTTATCACAGTTGCAAACAGCAGGTTATGGCTTAATTGCCAGTAACTTAACTGAATTGCTAGACAATATTTATCCAGATAAATCAGCATTATCTCAAGAACTATCTAGAACACTCGGGCCAAATATTCCAAAACCAATTGAAAATATTATTTTCCAATACTCTGATTTAGGGCATCGAGCCTTTCTTGACAAGTTTAGTTGGGTAAGCCGTTTTGAAAACACAATTGATGATTATAGTCAATTAATTCAAGTAATTGGACTTGCTAAGAGTTGTGTAAAGAAAGAGGGTTTGGAACATCAGTCACATCAGGATTTTAAACAACTAATTGAGACCAGTCAAATCACTTCAGAAGTTGCCTTGGAGTTAGCTACACAAGTAGGTGATTTTCTTAAGGACGAAGGCGAATCATTTGCCGATAAACCGGTTATTTATAAATTGCAAACTGGATTAAGTACTTCAGATGTCATCGAGTCTATATTTGGTAAATTCAAAACATTCATTAAAGAATTTGCTGATCTAGGTAAATTAGTTTTAACTATTCCGGCATTTTTAGGAGATATTACTCCACAGAATATTAAGCAGGCTTTTGAGTCGGTCCGTCAACAAGATGTTAATGATTGGATTGATGAATCCGTAGGTCAATCTGATTTGTCAAAAAGGAGAAAAGCTTTTGCTAAAACGGAATAAAAATAGGGTGAAAAATGCTTTGAAATTAACGTCAGATTTAACACCCTAGTACTGACCCCTTTTTCCGCACTTTTATCTCCAAAATAGTGGACAAGCGGGCGGATAGAAATATGCCCAAATTCACGGAACGTGCCGCCCGCTTACCCACCCTACCTGGCTAGGAATGATGCTTTTTTTCCCTAACATCAGGTGGTAAATGT
>JAYQWI020000369.1:0-3524 GCA_035871815.2 Candidatus Parabeggiatoa communis | reverse complement strand
CCATTGATCTCGTGGATATCGAAACGCAGCCCATTTATAATCCCTTGTCTCAACTGATTTATGCGGCTAGACGCGGCAAAGTCACTGATGTGTGGGTAGCCGGTAAACATTTATTCAAGTCGCGTACTTTGACATCATTGTATATACATGATAACAAAGCAAAAACCTATTTGTGGCGATATCAAATATTATCCACCTCATCCATCGCAAATAATTAAAAGGTCATGATCAGTTATCAGTTATCAGTTATCAAAGAGCGATAACAAAGCTTCGCCCTTACGTCAAATATTGTAGGGTGCTGCCCTTGCGTGTTCGACCTTTTAAATCTGGTGTCCCCAAAATCCGCTAAGTACTGAACCCTAAATTTTCAGATATTTTAATAGAAGCAACCAGAAGAGGGGGCAATCCCTTGCGGGGGCCCTTTGCGGTAAAATACCGGTTTATTTAGGAATTGTAGAGACGCGATGCCTCGCGTCTCAATGACTTGCGTTTCAATGGCTAGCGTCTTTGTAAATACTTTCGCCAAAAATTTTCCGGTGCTTCGGCGCAATCCCTTGCGGGGGCCCTTTGCGGTAAAATACCGGTTTATTTAAGAATTGTAGAGACGCGATGCCTCGCGTCTCAATGCCTCGCGTCTCAATGGCTCGCGTCTTTGTAAATACTGAGGCCTAAATTTTCCAGTGCTTCGTCGCAATCCAGGGCGAAAGCCCTTTGCGGTAAAATACCGGTTTATTAGAGACGCGAAGCATCGCGTCTCTAGAATTCCAGGGCGAAAGCCCTTTGCGGTAAAATACCGGTTTATTAGAGACGCGAAGCATCGCGTCTCTACAATTCGCGTCTTTGTAAGTACCTTCGCCAAAAATTTTCCGGTGCTTCGGCGCAATCCCTTGCGGGGGCCCTTTGCGGTAAAATACCTGTTTATTAGAGACGCGAAGCATCGCGTCTCTACAATTCCTAAACGAAGCTACGCTGAACGAAGTTTCGTTGTACTATACAATTCGTTTATCCACGTCATTCGTTGTACTAATATGAGTATTTTAAAAGAGTTATCAGCACATTCGGTTATCAAAAATGGATTTCGAGTCATTAATTGGCTAATGGTTATCGGCTTAATAGTACTTGGTGCCGTCTTATCAGTGAGTTTTTTCAAAACGGGTTTAACTTTCATTCTCGTTGGCCTGCTCATTTCACCCTACATGAATCACTTGCTTGATAAGATCAGTCACCTGATTCACCAGCACAAGCTTGATCAAAGTGGTCGAAATGTATTTATAAAACTCAGGGCTTGGATTTTATCTGATATCAGGTACTTCGCTGACAAATTTACCCTGACTACCAAATTGATAGTGGTTTTCTTAGGTATTTTGATAGGGATCGTTTCATTAAATTATGAAACGGATGACAAACGCTTTTTATTAGGCTTGCTTATACAATCTGCCTGGTTAGAGGAAGGCAATAAAACACACCAAGGGCAACTGAGAGACTATTTTGAAATAGAATATCTGAGACAGAAAGAAAAAGCCTTTTTTGCCAAAGGGGAAAAATTCATTGCAGAATTACAGGTTTTGTATGACACCGCTCAATATAAAGCCGTTATCAATCAAGGTACGCCTTACACTCAATTCAACTCTCAGATTCAAAACTGGGTGACTGAATCAAGTCAGATCATAAAACAACAACAAATTGAATTGGCCCTTAAAGAAGGGCCTCAACTGATAAAGGCCAAGGAATATCAAAAAGCTTACCGATTAGCCATGCCGCATGTAGACGAGGAGCCCAAACTGAAAAAATTGGCTAAAGAGGCGAAAAAGCGAATTGACAAAGATGTTGCTAGATTAAAATCTTGGTACGAACAGGGTTTTTACAAAAGGGTTATCTGGAAAGCTAAGCCTTACGTTGCGAACGAGTGTCGGGCCAAAAAATTGCTGGATAATGCCCATCGTGCCAAAAAACTTCGGGACAAAAACAGACAGATTAAGAAGGTTCTTAAAAAAACCAATAATCTGATTAAAGCGCATCAATACAAAGCGGCTATCCAATATGCCAGCCAATCCCAGCACGCTGAAATGCCTAAAGTGGAAAAACTGATTAAGCGAGCTAAAAAAGAAGGTGATAAGGCTAAGGAAAAGAAAATACTCGCCAAATTGCGCCATATTCCCCCAACGCAACTCGAAGGCAATATAAGAGAATACACCAAATTGCTTAAGATTTTTCCAGACAACGACAAGTATAAACGGAAACTCGCCTATTATAAAAAGCAACTGGATGAAACCCGCAAGCGGCCCCCGCTCATTCTCAAACAAAGCGAATATGGTGAAAACTGGCCTTTTAGCGTCTCAGAAGGCGTGTTGGAATGCTTTCCGCCAGGGATTATTACATTCCAAGTGAAGGACAAAACTTATGCCGTGAATGGATTAGCCAATTCGCGTAATTATCTCAAAATTGATGACATTTGGCGAAATGCGCCCCCCACCTTGGAACAAGACACAACATCGACTCGGAAAATGGAATTAAGCCCCGTTATCAACAAAGGACTCGAATTGTGCAATCCTTGAGAATGTGGGTTCTGTGATAGAACGCTGATTATGGCCTAGACGAGTGTGACCTTCATTTGATGTCGTACTATCTTATAAGACGGCAAAAATTCTTGACTTTGGTATAGACAATTATTTATGATTGCCATTAACTGATAACTGAATAACGGATAACGGATAACTGATAAGGATTAATTAATTCATGTCAAATACTTTGACCAAATTATCTTTAGTAATGGGTGTACTAGGCTTAGGATTTTCATCTGTTGCTAAAGCCGATATGAAGTGGGTTGAAACGTTAAGGGGGTATTGTCCTACCGTTTGTCAAGAAAAAGCGGCAGATAAATATAATAAAGAAAACGCGGCCTATAAATTTGCGGTGCCAGGTGGCATTAACCCCAGAGCAACAAAGGCCCGTGGTAGTGAAAGTGTGTATTATATTTGTGCCACTCATTATTCGGGATGGCGAATCGGCTATAATATAGACTATCAACGTGACCGGTGTTATACGGGCTTTCGTGGAAGTGAGCATTATGGAGAAGTTTATCTTTGCTTATGTACAGACAAAGAGATGCCACCACTACCAACAGACGACACGGGATACATTAAAAGGAGATAGGCATAACCAATTACTTATGAAGGAGAATTTATGTTAAATTTTTATAAGAAGTTATCCTTAGTCGTTTTATCAGGGGCACTGACTTTAGGTCTGTCGCATAAGGTTGTAGCAAAAGGCGATTTTAGAGCGACAAATTGGCTAGCTGCTCGTCAACAACTGGATTGCCCGATGACTTGCAAAGCAAGAGAAATGTATGTAAAAATGAGCGGTACTGATCATACACAAGACAAACCGATAAGCATTTGTACGACTAAGAAAGATAAAAGAGGGGAGTGGCTTGTGGGCTACAACCGTTGGAAAGAAAATACTTGTATCCTTGGTGTTGGTGATACAGCCTATCATGGTGAAAGATATTATTGCCTATGCACAAC
>JAYQWI020000368.1:0-3461 GCA_035871815.2 Candidatus Parabeggiatoa communis | reverse complement strand
TCTGTGTTTCCATGAGCAAAGAATTAGGAAGCCGATCTAAAGCTTGACGTAGCATTGGCGCGTCCAGAACGGCAATCCACCCATAAGTACTATTCACATTGCGTTCTGTGATGATCGGATGTGGATAGTAGCACGTCACATCAAGAAAGGCCGAATCAAGTTGACCGTTCACTTTAGCAATGAAGGTTCTTTCAAAATGGCAACCGCGTAGCTGGTACCCATCAATCATCCTTAAATCACCTACTTTAACAATCGTTTTTGCCAATGCCGGCTTATATCCTTGAATCGAACCGCCTTGTTTTTGGACATATTGCTTGTACCAGTTGAGGGTATTATTGTGAACAGGGGCATAATCATCGTGATACTCATAGTTCATTTCCTCAGTGTAGTCGATTTTAACGCCTAAAAATTCTTGATTGACTTTTTCAACAACATACATCCCGTAGTCGGAATTTTTTCTGAGTTCATTCATTTTGGGTAGGAACTGATTTCGATACCATTTCACCAAAGCTTGGTTGGCATAACGGTTATAGGTTCTTTCGTCCATTTTGGCAGCCCACTCATTTATACTCGCACAACCGCCTAAGTGTAGCGTCAATGAGGCAAGAGCCATTGTCCAAAATAGTGATTTCATAAGACTTTATCCCGTTTCAAGATGAACTTTCGCTGTACGAAATATAGAACACTAATAGTACAACGGATTTACGAAGCATAGCGAAGGTAACGAAGTTTGTGGATTGAACGGATTGCTTCATCTGGTTGATTGAGTTTATTTGGCCGGTTTGATGAGTGTGCATCACTCCACAATCAATTTGTTTATTCAAGTTAATTCAGGGTACGAGTCAGTGATTCAAAGTCTAGCCAAAATCAATCCGTTTATTCCGCCAATCCGTTGTACTTGATAGCCGTTAATGCAGTACAACGAATTAACGAATTCAACGCATTAAATGACACTGTTATCGCCATCAACAAAAGTCGCTCGAAAAAAGAAATAAATCAAATTTTTTCCTTTCTGATTTCTCTCATTTTGGTTGCAAAATTTTCAACGCCACCAGAAAGAACAGACATAAGGCGGGAAAAAATAGTTTTAAAATCTTCTTGATTTGAAATAAATATCTCAACAGTTGCCCAAACGTGATCTTTGACGGTATACAGTTTCACGACTTTTATGTCAGAATTGACATAATCCGCCGCTACCAGAACTTCCAGTCTTTCAATATCATTATCTATACTCCATAAATTAGGCCGTATAATACGGAAGTACTGAGGATCGTCTGCTTGGGCTCTGACATCTATCAAATAGGTATACCCTTCTTTTTTGAATTTGATATCGCCGTCAGAGTCAATTTCAGGTAAATACCCTTCTCTTTTGAGGTAGAGCATATACATCAACTGAAGTTGTTCCTTGGACTGAAGTTGTGTATTGGATTCACGTTTTTCCCTAGGCTGAAGTTGTGTCACTGACTGAACTCGTATCCTAGACGGAAGTGATTCCCCACTGGTAAGAAGCGGTTGTGCTCCATTGGTAACTGAAGAGGGCTCAGCATCCACCTTAACTTCTTGCGTTGCTAAGCATCCACTGAGAAAACTCACTGTGCAGAAAATACTCAGTGTTGTTTTCAAGGTGTGTATCGTCATTCTTTTCTTCATGTAGATCATTTCACCTCTCTTTCAAAAAACGGGCTAAGTCAGTTCAACCAAGTGATGATTCTTTCAACAACATACTTCTGAGTTCATTTTGGGTAGGAACTGATTTCGATACAAAATATTGGGTCGAACACGTAGGTTCGCCCCTACAAACACAGAATATCGTAGGGGAAAAGTGGTATCTTCACCCTTATCAATGATGGAAAATCCCCATTAAGTACTTCAAAAATTTTCGGGTATTTTGAATCCATAAAAATACACATTTTTTAAAGGGAATAATTTTTTACAAAATACCGGTTGATTTGTATTTCACTATAGTTGCCCAGAAAAGTTTCGTGCCAAACCTGCCAGGTTTGGCAAACATGGCAGGTTTTTGGCATCTGACAAAACTTTGTTTTACGGAGTATACTTATGGCGTTAATATTTCGATGTACTCGTAAGTCACTTGTACAGTATCTCCTGTTTGTGGCATCGCATTACCGGAGAAAGCAATGGTATTGCTATAGGGAAAGTATTGCCAACCATCAATGGCGGCTTGTGAGACTTCCTTTCCATTGATCCCAACCACAAGAGTGCTGCTGATTGGGTGATGGGCCAAGATAAACGGTGTCATACCACCGGCCCTATCGACAATTTGCTGGATAATCGCAGGAATACCGGATAGATCGGTGATATCTCCGGTTGTTCCGCCGGTATTTAGAGCCAAATCGTCATATTGGCTAGATTGGGCATTACCAGGATCAACTATGGCATATACCAGATATTTCCTATCGATGAATAGATTATTAGTCTCATCGAAAGCGACACCACCAGACCAACTTGTGTAGTGACTCGGCTCATCACTTAAGATAATGACACTCAAACTGGCTCCAGGCCTCGGAACACCTAATGAAGTCACGCTACCATTAGAGGAATCGCCTAACGCGGCCGATTGCAGGCTTTGCTCAGAAAACCATATACCCGTTTCTTCACCACTGCCACCGGTACCTGCCTTAACGTCCGATTGGAACTGGGTAATATCCAAAGTAGACCCCGTACCTCGAAGTTGAGCACTATCTGTAGTAATCACGCCCACCTGAAAATCAAGATGAGCATTGCTTACTCGATTAGCAAACTCTGTACTTGCATTCGCAACCGCTTGTTGCTCATCACTCATACTGCCGGAGTTGTCAACCACCCAGAGAAAATCCGCTTTATTACTGGAACCCTGAACCTCAAACTGATCCGCGCCGGCACGACGTTGAGAACCTCTGTTCCCAACATTGCTACCATCACCGAGACCTTCCACCAATGCTTCATAAGTTGCCAACTCACTTTCTCGAATAACCGCAGAGGTGACGACAATATCCTGTTCACTAAAATATTGCACGGTAAGCAAGCAACGGAATTCCTGCACTTGGGCGGCTTGGGGATTATCAGCCGGTAGATTGGTGAACTGGGCACCGGCAATATTACCACCCAACTGTTCAAATATCCGGTTATTAAGGGCATTCGCGGTTAATGAGGTACTTAACCGTATTCTATCATTGGAGCGCATGGTGGCACCTGACAGCTTTTCCGTAGCCACATTAGACAATTGGATTCCCATAGACGACAACGTATTCCGCAAACTCTGCAATACCGAACTTGCGTTACTACCCGCGCCTAGAGTCGGGCGTTGTACTACAAAGGCCGCAATCTCCTCAACGCCAGAAGCCGCTGCTAATCCACCAAACAAAAGAGTTCCTTCGTAATCACCTTGAGGAACCGCTCCCGCTGCTAATTCTTTATAGCCGTTAGGAACAAAAATCTCATGGTTGCTGGTAGAAACGACT
>JAYQWI020000367.1:0-5626 GCA_035871815.2 Candidatus Parabeggiatoa communis | reverse complement strand
CAGTCTTGCTGATATGAAAACCGATGGTAACATTCTGCCTTTACCGATGCTTTTTGTGGAAAAACGAAACTTAAAAGGTGCGGAGATGGCAGTCGTCACCGTCCAGCCTTCGGACATGCCGCCAGTCAAATACAACGGCCGATTTTAAATTATCATATAATTTATCATGTCTAATCAAATCAATCATTCAAATTGCGAGCTGTCCATTGTAATGCCTTGTCTTAATGAGGCAGAAACTCTTGCAATCTGTATCAAAAAAGCCAAAAGTTTTCTTAAAAATAATCATGTACAAGGTGAAATCATTGTCGCTGATAATGGCAGTACAGATGGTTCACAAAATATTGCTCAATCGCATGAGGCAAAAGTCGTTAACGTGACCGAAAAAGGTTATGGTAATGCCCTAATGGGTGGCATTCATGCCGCGAAAGGGGAGTATGTCATCATGGGCGATGCAGATGATAGCTATGATTTTTCTAAACTTGAATATTTTTTAGAAAAATTACGGGCTGGTTTTGAACTCGTAATGGGCAATCGGTTTAGTGGGGGAATAAAATCTGGCGCAATGCCATTTCTTCACCGATATTTAGGTAATCCGGTTTTAAGTGGTATTGGTAAGCTTTTTTTTAAGAGTCCCATTGGAGATTTTCACTGTGGACTACGTGGTTTTAAAAGAAAGTCTATCTTGCGTTTAGATTTACATACAACCGGGATGGAATTTGCTAGTGAAATGGTGGTTAAAGCAACTTTGCACAAACTCCGTATTACCGAAGTACCAACAATATTACACCAAGACGGGCGTAGTCATCCCCCTCATCTACAAAGTTGGCGTGATGGTTGGCGGCATTTGCGATTCTTGTTAATGTATAGCCCCCGGTGGTTATTTCTTTACCCGGGACTTGCATTAATTGCGATTGGACTACTTGGCATGGTATTATTACTACCTGGCCCGCTCAGTATTGGCACTGTTACTTTTGATATCCATACGTTGTTACTTTCCGGAACGGCTATTATACTTGGTGTTCAAACTTTAATGTTTGCTATTTTGGCTAAACAATTTGCCATTAACAACAAGCTCTTGCCGTATGACTCACGTTTTATATCGTTAATCGACAAAATTTCGATGGAAAAAATGTTGCTAATTGGTGTACTAATGATACTTAGCGGTATTTTTGGAATAGGTTATAGCCTATTTTTTTGGGGAACCGTAGATTTTGGGCCACTGGTATCCAGTTATATGATGCGTATTCTGGTTCCCTCTGTCACACTGGTTGCAGTTGGCTTTCAAATCATTATTGCTAGTTTTTTTCAGGGAATCTTAAGCCTAAAAATGCGATAAATCACGCACTCAATAACTGATGTTACGCACAATGTTTCCAAATTAATTAAGTTCCTTATGTTTCACATAAGGCTATTCACGTTTCACCTCTTCAGGGTGAATTTCAACCCCGAAGGGGGTTACATAAGAATAGCCACCTTAGATATCGGTGGAACTTAGAAGCACCTTGCGCAACATCAGTCAATAATTGATAATTAGCAAATTGTCTTACATAAAAATGTCCAAAAAAACAAAATTTATTATTGTAATACTGTCCGTTTTGAAACTTTGGCTGGTTGCTGCAATTCCGATCACTGCAATAGGTGCAGCCGGTCATGATGATCGGCTCTTTTTAAATTTGGCACATTCATTTGCCCAAGGCGAGTGGTTAGGCATTTATAATCAACTCACCCTTGCGAAAGGGCCAATGTATTCAATATGGTTGGCATTTAATTTCTATATGGGATTACCTCTATTATTTGCCCAACATCTTTTGTACCTATGTGCTGGGTTGATGCTCGTTATTGCGTTAAGGAAAGTTGTAAAACACTCATTCATACTGATATTTCTTTATGCTCTGGTTATTTTTAGTCCACATCTGGAGCTAATAACAAGGGTGGGGCGAGAAGGTATATATCCAGCCTTATCTGTATTGGTTTTAGCCGGTTTGGTGGGACTTTATACAAACCGTTCCAATAAGCTGATCAATTTTGGATTATGGGCAACATTTCTGGGAGCCGTTTTAACAGTATTCTGGCTGACACGCGAAGAGGGCGTATGGATAATGCCATCCGTCATTCTTATTATTGCTTACGTGGTGTTCTTAACTTACCGCACTGAGCAATTGTCTTCGGTGTTTTTTAAAAAAACAGTCTTATGTTTATTACCTTTGTTAATATTGTTTGGAGGTTTACAACTTGTTTCTTTTATTAACAAAATATATTACAACACTTACACTGTTGTCGAAGTTAAATCAGAATCATTTTTATCTGCTTATGGTGCATTATCGCGGGTAAAGCATCCCAATTGGAAACGCTACATCCCTGTACCCAGAGAGGTACGCCAGTCAATTTACCAGGCAAGTCCGGCATTTAAAGAATTAGAATATCTTTTGGAAGAACAACTTAAAGGGTGGCAAAACCCTGGCTGCCGTCCTTATCCTGAAACCTGCGGTGACATTGCCGGGGGATGGTTTATGTGGGTATTGCGTGAAGCAGTTGCTTTAGCGGGTTATCATAAATCAGGAGATGTGGCAACACACTATTACTTGCGTCTTGCTGGCGAAATCAATACAGCATGTGATAAAGGTATTTTAGATTGTTTGCCAGAACGTGCTACTCTGATACCACCATTGACACAAGCGCACATCAGGCCAACGATAGAAGCATTTTGGCAAGGCATAAAGTCTCTTATGATGGGGTTTAACTATCGCATTAATAATAATCTCACCAGTGAAGGGACAGAAGAATTATTGGTATTATTTCGTGATATGACACGAGAGCGATTGGCACCATTACCCCAACCCAATCAAATGACGACAATACGGGGTTGGGCTTTTAGCCTTAAAGATGAAAAGGTTTATTTTCAAGTAAAATCACGACGAACTGATTCTTTTGAATTAGAAAAATTATCAAGGGTAGCTCGTCCTGATGTCTATTCGCATGTAAAAAATCAAACTGGAATAAATTATGAACAAGCAAAAAATTCTGGTTTTTTTATAAAATCATCTTGTGTAGAAGCGTGTGATTTATTGATATTCGATAACCAATCCCTATTAGCGATTATCAATTTGAATACCAAAGAAAGAAAAGTATTTTCTGATGTTTTAATGTTTCATTTTGACGCGATAACAATAGAAAATAAAGAACAATTCCCAATGCAAAATCGCCTAAATAAATTGAAAATTACTATATTACAAGGAGTTGCACAAGTATATCAACTCGTTATTCCTTGGTTTTGTAGTTTGGCTATTATAGCTTACTTGGTTAGTTTTAGTATTGGCATTTTACGCCGTCAGTTTACTTTTCTTTTTATTTTGAATACGGCTATCGTGGGTGCAATTATGGCACGATTGCTTATTATCGCGCTTATTGAGGTGACTTCATTTCCTGCTATTAATTTTCGATATATGAGTCCTCTATTTCCGTTCTTGCTGATTTTTTTAGTACTGACTATAGTGGATTTAATGTCATTGGCTACCCTTCATCGCGGCGACAAAAAACACACCCCTAAATCTCTCTCAAGAGGGGACAAGGATTCATTTTATGAAAGATTATTATTCACTTAATCGTCTTAGCCCTCTAGTTAATATCCGCAGTCATTTTGTTATCAAGGCACGCCAAAAAATGTTCGATTTGTTTAATCAGGTGATTAAGCCGACAGCAACTTGTCGTATTCTTGATTTAGGTGTTACGCCAGATCGTTCACTTCCAGAATCAAATCTGTTTGAATGTCTTTATCCTCATAAGCAAAATATTACTGCTGCGAGTATTGAAGAAGCTTATTTTTTAGAAGAGATTTACCCCGGCATGAGGTTTGTCAAGATCACTGATAACCATCTTTCTTTTGATGATGATGAATTTGATGTTGTGTTTTGTTCTGCTGTCCTTGAACATGTTGGTGATCAAAACGCACAACAAGCATTTGTACAGGAAGCGCTCAGGGTATCAAAAAAGTTCTTCTTTACCACACCAAATCGTCAATTTCCAATTGACTTTCACACCATGATTCCAATGATACATTGGTTGCCACAATCAAAACATCAGTGGATACTATCGAAATTAGGATATGATTTTTGGGCAAAAACTGAAAACCTTAATTTATTAACTCCAAAAGCTGTACTAAACCTGTTTCCATCTCCGACTACCACACTATACAAATATAGATTATTTGGACTACCATCTAATCTCATTTTGCATGGTACAAAATAATAAAGCTTCTAAGTACTGATGTTACGCACGGTGTTTCCAAATTAATTAAGTTCCTTATGTTTCACATAAGGCTATTCACGTTTTACCCCTTCGGGGTTAGTTTCAACCCCTTCGGTATTACATAAGAATAGCCACCGATGAAATCGGTGGAACTCAGAAGCACCTTGCGTAACATCAGTTATTTACCTGAAAAACAATTGGCTATTAACTTTTTATATTATGAGTCCTCTATTTCCGTTTTTGCTTACTTTCTTAGTATTGGCTATAACGGATGTCATGCAAAAGGGTATAATAGAGGACAAAGTTATTAAAATTTGTCATTTATGAGGAATAAAACGGAGTTGAAATCTTTAGATGAAACTTATAGAAACCCTCCACGGTAAATATGTTTTCCAACGCCGAGTACATGTTCTTGCAGAACATATTGCAAGCTGTTTGCCAGATAATAGTAAAGTTCTGGATGTTGGTTGTGGGGATGGATCGCTTGATTCTTGGATTGCTAAACAACACAAAGAACAACTTGAAATAGAAGGAATTGATGTACTTTTGCGAAAAAATACCCATATTCCAGTTAAACTTTTTGATGGCACTCATATCCCTTATGAAGATAATAGTTTTGACGTTGTTATCTTTGTTGACGTATTACATCATACCGAGCATCCCCAGATATTATTAAAGGAAGCTAAACGAATTGCACGACATTCTATTGTGCTTAAGGATCATACAACAGACGATATGTTTGCAATATCTACCTTACGTTTCATGGATTGGGTTGGTAACGCCCACTATGGTGTGGCTCTGCCCTATAACTACCAATCAAAACTTCAATGGGACAGAACTTTTACAGAGCTTGGTTTAACTGTAGCAAGCTGGAAAACCAATTTGAATCTCTACCCTTTACCGGCTCATTGGTTGTTTGACAGAAATTTACATTTCATTGCCAAATTGAATGTTAATAAATATAAAGTGTGACCTTTATTTTGATGTAAAAGATTTTTTTTCTGGTTCCAATGCTCCCGCGTTGGCAGAAAATAACTACAAGGATTGCATTTTATAAAGATTTAAACCTGAACATTGATATATAGCAATGGTTAATGGTTAATGGTTAATGATTAATGATTAATGGTTAATGATTATTTAATATAATTATCAATGACTTAAATTATATAAATGTACTTAATGCCATCGGGAAACGCTATAATTTGCTCTTGGCTTCAATAACCAGACACTATTTGGATTCGTACAGGGCCACGCCGTGCCACAGCTAATGCCCAAGAAGAGCGAATTTTGACAGAAAAAAGAAGATATAAAAATCTGCCTTTTGATCTTTACCCTATTCCCATTGCAAAACTTTTGGATATGTCACGCCTCTTTTTTGAAA
>JAYQWI020000366.1:0-2365 GCA_035871815.2 Candidatus Parabeggiatoa communis | reverse complement strand
TCGATGGACTAAAATCAGTTTACGTTGTTCTTTTAGAATGACATCAGCCGCTCTTTCAATCAAATTTCGACTTAAGCCACTGGCAATTGCGGCTAAAGTGCCGCTGGTACAGGGACAAATCACCATGGCGCGTGAAACAGCATTACCACTGGCAATCGGTGCTGTCCATTGTTTGTGCCCAAAGACTTCTAGCTGTCCAGGTGCAGCTTGATAACGTTCGCTTAAAAAGGCTTGTATGGCTGCTGGTTGTGAGGGTAATTTGAAATCCATTTCAAGGTTAATCACCATTTGTGCAGGGGCTGAGACTAAAAAATAGATCGATTGTTTCGCGATAATCAATTGTTCTAATAAGCGTAGTCCATACGCGGCCCCTGAAGCACCAGTCATGGCTAAAGTAATCGTGGATTGAGTCATAGTGTTTTTTTTTGGGGCTATAGCTTTTCAAAACCATAACGACAGGGATTGGATATAATAAAGGATTGGATCATGGTGCTACCATAACGACAGGGATTGGATATAAATAAAGGATTGGCTCGTGGTGCTACCAGCTTTAAATCCTTTTTGATATAGAATCCTGGTAGTTAGTGGTTTAAATCCTTTTTTATATACAATCCTTGTCGTTATCGCTTTAAATCCTTTCTTATATCAAATCCTTGTAGTTATCGGTTTCGCAAGGCACTTAATAAGCGATTATGGATATTTTCAAAACCGCCGTTACTCATGATCACAATCAGATCGCTGCTCTGTGCGATGGTAACAAGATGCTCTATTAAAACCGCGACTTGATTGAATACTTGTGCATTGGGTAAAGATTGAATCACATCAGATAACGACCAATTCAGATTCTCAGGTTGATACAAGATCACCACATCGGCTTCTTTTAAAGCGGTGGCCAGTTCGGTTTTATGAATGCCCATACGCATGGTATTTGAACGCGGTTCCAATACAGCAATGATCTTTTTTTGACCAATCCGTTGCCGTAAGGCCTGAAGCGTCACGGTAATGGCAGTGGGATGATGGGCAAAATCGTCATAAACGCTGATACCGTTGACAATGCCTCGTAATTCTAAACGGCGTTTCACATTCTGAAAACGGCCTAAGGCGGCACAGGCGCGTTCAACAGGGATATCGACATGAAAGGCGCTGGCAATGGCCGCTAATGCATTATCAATGTTATGTTGCCCCATTAAATCCCAAATCACTTCTCCCATGAGTTGATTTTGAAACCACACTTCAAAATGACGATGATCAGGTGTCACTGATTTCGCAAACCAATCACTTTTACCCGCGCCAAAAGTTTCGCACGGTGTCCAACAACCTTGCTCTAATACGCCTTCAATGGCAACCTCTTGATTTTTATGGATAATTAAGCCATTACCCGGAACAGTGCGTATGAGATGATGACATTGTCGCTGAATAGCGGCGAGATCGGGAAAAATGTCAGCGTGATCAAATTCTAAATTATTTAAGACTAAAGTGCGTGGGCGATAATGGACAAATTTGGAACGCTTATCAAAAAAGGCTGTGTCATATTCGTCGGCCTCAACGACAAAATAATTGCCTTCTCCCAAACGGGCTGATACGCCAAAATTTTCGGGTACACCGCCAATCAAAAAACCGGGCTTTCGCCCACAGGCCTCTAAAATCCAAGCGAGCATACTGGATGTCGTGGTTTTACCATGTGTTCCCGCCACGGCCAAAACATGATGTTTAGCCAACACCTCTTCAGCTAACCATTGTGGGCCCGACAGATAGGGCAAACCATAATTCAATACGGCCTCAACTTCGGGATTACCGCGTGATAATGCATTGCCTATCAAAACTTTTTGAATACTTGGCAGTAAATTTGCATTACTATATCCACTATGACATTCAATCCCTAATTGTTCTAATTGGGTACTCATAGGCGGATAAGTTGCCGCATCTGATCCCGTTACCTGGTGCCCTTGTTTTTTAGCCAATATGGCAAGCCCTGCCATAAAAGTCCCACAAATTCCTAAAATATGTATATGCATGTGTGTTGGTTTCGCAAATAGCAAATAGCGAATCATTGAATCATTGGCATCAGCTTGGCTTAGCAAATGGCGAATAGTCAACTTGATGGATAAAGCAAAACGCACCAGCTGATTTAAAAATCAATACCAGTGGAGACGCTAACGCTTTATCCATCAACGACTTGTAAACGATTTGGTTCCTGTTTGCTATTGCTATCAGGCGAAGGTATTTAGGTAACTCCAAAAAATTAAAATACCCACACTTTTAATCAATCTTCTTTCATTCTCTGCGGCTCTGCGGCTCTGCGTGAGCA
Source organism: Candidatus Parabeggiatoa communis (assembly GCA_035871815.2). Classification (GTDB taxonomy): domain Bacteria; phylum Pseudomonadota; class Gammaproteobacteria; order Beggiatoales; family Beggiatoaceae; genus Parabeggiatoa; species Parabeggiatoa communis. Next base: position 57 of record JAYQWI020000366.1, on the reverse strand, counting down.
GACAGTTTGTTAAAAATGATTTGTATGCATAGAGTAGTGTGGTTGTTTTGGGTATTT
>JAYQWI020000365.1:0-1424 GCA_035871815.2 Candidatus Parabeggiatoa communis | reverse complement strand
ATAATCTGGTACACCACAGTATGACTGGTGAATGGAGTATATTAAATACTAATCATTTTCGTTTGCCAAAAATTGAGATCACAGATATTTTAAGTGATGGCAATGGTGGTTTATGGGTAGGAACTCGCGGAGGCGGTCTTGCCCACCGTAGTGTTCTTGATGAATGGAGCGTTTTTGATGATAAATCAGGTTTACCATCCAATTGGATAACTGGGCTTTTAGCTGATAATAATGGTTTATGGATGAGCTTTGGTGCTTGGGGTGTTTCAGGCGGCCTCGCACACCTCTCCTTCACTCAAAAAACGACCCTAGTTCAAAGCATTCAAGACGAGGGAACTCGCACTGAACTTCTCAACGACAAACGCGCCGCTATCCTAATCCATCCACGCGGACAAGGTAGTGGCGTAACTCAAGCTCTTTCCATAGAACGCATGTCTGCCCATATTTATCGCACTTTACAAAATCGTGGTTATGACAACGATGAAATCTATTTTCTCTCTCATAAACCCGATGTCGATATCAACGGTGATGGGATGGTTGATCGCAATGTGGTTGATGCCCCCGTTAAATCCTTTGATAAAGTCAAACCTCGCGATTTAACTCATGCTGATGTACAGCAAGCCTTTGAATGGGCTAAACAAAAAGGCAAATTGGATCAACCTTTGTTAGTGATTTTTGTTGATCACGCCCTCACTGGACAATTACGCCTTGATCCCTTTATGGAAGTCTTGACGGCCCAAGACTTAAACGCCCTGCTCACCGATTATCAACAGGCCACCGGTAGCGAAGTCGTCGTGATTCTGGAAGCCTGTCATACCGGCAGTTTGGTTAACGGCTTAGCCGGCCCCAATCGTTTGATTATCACCAGTACCGCTGAAAATCAAGCCTATTATGAGAATCTGGGGATGTTTTCCTTCAGCAAATTCTTTTTTGATAACTTGCGCCGAGGGGAGAGTTTTTATGATGCCTTTCAAACGGTTAGCGGTAAATTGCCGACTTATGGCCATCCCTTTAATCTACAAATCCCACAACTTGATGACGATGGCGATGGACTGGCGAATAACAGCACAGATGGGCGTTTAGCTCAAAAATGGTGTCTCAATGGCTGTTTTGGGGCCTTATCAGGGGAAATCACTTTAGAACCAGAAACCGTCTCTGCCCCTGTCACCAAAGGACAAACCACCCCACTGATCGTCCGTGCCGGGATTACCGAAGGCCGCATCAAACGGGTTTGGGCATTAGTGATGACACCCGAAGCCGCCAAGCAACGTAATCAAGAAGGGTTTTCCTTGATACCCACCCCCGTGGTGAATTTGACTCAACAAGCCGATGATCCCAGTCGTTGGCAAGGCGCATTCAGCGGATTCCAATATCGAGGCGATTATGTCGTCACCTTCATGGCCGAAGATAATGAAGGGTTTATC
>JAYQWI020000364.1:0-1389 GCA_035871815.2 Candidatus Parabeggiatoa communis | reverse complement strand
TGAGTCGGCTTATTGAATCTTTAATGGTTTACTTTCCAGTGCTGGGTTTTTATTGACGTGAAACATCAATGGGCGTGATGGAAAACGATGAGATAACCCCTCCATTGATTGGCGATTTTTGGAAGACTTGGATTTCGTTGCCGTTCCGAAATCAAAAAAATTAATACCCCAATCCAGCGCACGGCGGCAAATGGATTTCGGATTTGTTATAATCATCCCTATTATCGCTTTTCAGAAAAAGGTTTTGGTGAGAAGCTGCCTTTATGATCTCAAATATTAGGGCATGAAAAGGCGATAATATTATTAAAAGCGTTTATTTTTCAATAAGATAATCAATAAATAAATTTTAAGCCGTTTTATTCAGCGAATGCAGAGTTGTGTTATGGAAATGTCTATCAATGAACAGTCTTTACCTTCGGCCGGTTTCTTACGCCGCTTTGTCGCTATCTTTTATGATAGTTTATTGTTGTTTTCTGCGCTCTTTTTTGCGGCCGCTTTAGCCTATCCTGTGACTCATGGACAAGTCAGTTTGCTATTTCAAATCTATTTATGGGTTGTTTGGTTTTTGTATTTTGCTTGGCCTTGGTTACACGGTGGACAAACTTTGGGTATGAAGGCTTGGCGAATCCAATTAGTGTCTGCTGATGGGCATTCTGTGACTTGGCGGCAAGCCTTGCTGCATTTTTCAATGGCTTTCGTTTCTGGATTCGCTTTGGGAATGGGTTTTTTGTGGTCGATGGTGGATAAACAGCAAGAAACTTGGCATGAGAAGGTTGCTCATACGCGCTTGGTTTACCGGGCTAAAGTTAAGTAGGGTAAAAATACCTACCCTGTTATGGATTTTTTTGAAATCAAGATATCTTGCAATTAATTATTGGCACTCTATAATGATGCGTTGTGAAACACTGAGTAGTTGTTGATACTCAAATCCGTTTAAGAAAAATGCCTCGAAGGCTTTTACCATTTGACGGATAACCAACAAATAGGAGAAATGATGAAGTGTTTTAATGGCTTGCCCTTATTGTTCATGTTAACAATCAGTTCTGGTTTATATGCTGAAGGTTCAAACTATAGCTCGGTTTATACCAGCTTAACAGAGAAGTGTAAAGTTGTTGCAATGGGTGAACGCGACTCTACTTCAGAATGTCCGGGTAAAGGAGATTTCAGGATATTTATTGAAGGGGTGGATGTTTATGGCTGGATTGTGATAAAAAAAGGTGAGGACGTTGTTATTGATCTTCAGGAGGCGGTTATGCAAAATGCCGTTGGTAATTTTCCTGAAGTTTCAGGAACCGTGGCAGAATGGCGATATAAAGGTAAGACTCCCATTGCTTTTATCTTCAGAATAGCGGGTACGGAAGAAATCTATCCAGATGATGATTCGCATCC
>JAYQWI020000363.1:0-2198 GCA_035871815.2 Candidatus Parabeggiatoa communis | reverse complement strand
CACTATTGGGTACAACCACAGTGGCGGTTAATGCTTTGGATAAGCCTTTTGATAAAGGCGCTAGCCAATCAGGTGTCCCCCAAATCCGTTCAATGACCAGAAAAGATAAGCCTGGTGGCATCCGTTTTATGCGCGAAAGGTATCAAGCTGAGGAGAGCTTTTATGACAAGATACCGATCACGGTTGAACGTACTGAATGTGGGCCCGATAGTCCTTCAATTTCAGTCAAGTATGGCACTAATGATGGTACGGCTACGGAGGCCGATTATCATGCGGCGAGTGGCACATTGACTTGGCAAGCGGATGATCCTGAAGGGATTTGTGGGCCGCGGGAATTTTATATTCAAGTCATTGATAATGCTGAAGTCGATGGGAATAAAACCGTTAACTTGACACTCAAGCAGCCTAGAGGGGGGGCTAAACTTGAGCAAGGTGAAGCCTTATTCACAATTTTCGATAATGATGGCAGTGTGCTGGGCTTTTCTCAAGAAAACTTTCGTGTCAATGAAGATGGCAAAACGGCTACGATTTCCATTTCGCGTACCCATTGTATTGATGGATATCTTCCCGCAGCCTACGCTATCTATAAAGGCAATCATTCGGCCAGTACAGCGACTGAGGGGGCGGATTATGATGCGATTGAAAGTGGCCTGAAACGGGGTAAAAAACTCCGTTGGGCTGAGGGGGAATGTGGCTCAAAAACGTTTGACATACCCATTGTGGATGATTCAGAAATTGAGGGTTACGAAAGTATCAGTCTGAAGCTGATTGGGACACAAATGGCGATTGTGGGTCAAAGTACGGCCAATTTGACGATCATTGATAATGATTTTGATGATGAGCATGCCGCTTTGTCATCACTGGGTAGTGCAATTGTTATTGCTGGCATTGCTCGCCCCAAGGATACCTTGTTTCCGCACAGCAATGAATACGCGCAGCGCATGTACCGTCTGCTCAAAGAACGGGGGTTTACCGATGAAGGGATTATTTATATGAATCCCCAAGCCCCCGATTTGGATGGCGATGGTTATTTGGAAGAGGCCTTACATGATTATCCCTTGGCTGAGCCGGCATCAGAATTAGCAAAAGCCTTTGAGCAAGCAGCCAGTGGCTTAGAGGCCGGACAACAATTTGTTTTATATTGGCACGGCCATGCTTTGCCGGATTATTTCAGAGTCAAGCAGGATTATGAACTGTCGGCTAACGGCTTGAATGACTTGCTGAAAGTCATCCCCAGCGGCGTTGAACAAGTGATTATCCTTGACAGTTGTTATTCAGGGTCGTTTATTGATGAACTCCAAGGTGTCAGTAATCGCATCGTACTCACCAGTGCTGATGCGTCTAACCGAGCGTGGGAAATTGAGTACGACAGCTTTTCCAACAAATTGATTCGGGAATTGCGTCGCGGTGAGACGATTGGGAAGGCCTTTCTGAGTGCCAAAGACATGATCAGCAGCCAACCTGCCTTATTTGGCGATCAAGATCCTTGGTTAGATGATGATGGCGATGGGCTTTATAGCGTCAGTGGCGATGGCCGACGCGCCAATAAAACCTATTTAGGGCGAGAAGGGGTACATGCTTCAGTGCCCCCAGAGATTGTACAGATTCATCCGCCTCTGACTTTGACAGGTGAAAGCGCCAGGGGTACCTTATGGGTTAAAGTGATCCCAAATCGAGCAGAAGTGATTAAACAAGTCAGTGCGGTGGTCGTTCGGCCGGATTTTCAATCGCGTGATTATCAGGGTGAGCAAACGCATTTTACTCACCCCGAATTGACTTTGCAGAACAACGTGGCTAAGGCACGTTATGAAGTGGTTTATGAGCATTTCTGTACGCCTGGCGACTGGCGTATTTTGTATAAAGTGCAAAGTGTTGATGGGGTTTGGTCAGATATTGAAGTGGGTGAAGTTGAGCAAGCCGCGACGATTCAAGACGCGGCCTGTTCTGCGCCCATGAAGACAAAAATGGCGTTAAACCAAACCCGCTACACTGCTGGCAACGCCTTACGTTTAAATATGGGCGTTGAGGGTGCCGGTGACGCTGATGTTTATGTCGCTATAGTCTTTCCAGACGGGCATTTTATGACCCTCACTTATCCAGATGAGTTTGCTTTACCCAATACCCCGCAACCCTATTTGTCGGCGATGCCGATCGCGGGTGAAAGGGTTTATCCGATTTTAGAATTACAAGTGCCTCCT
>JAYQWI020000362.1:0-2589 GCA_035871815.2 Candidatus Parabeggiatoa communis | reverse complement strand
CACTAGGGCCACCTGCGGCTTTGTCACCACCTGGAGCGGGTTTATCACCACTGGGGCCACCTGCGGCTTTGTCACCACCTGGAGCGGGTTTATCACCACTGGGGCCACCTGCGGCTTTGTCACCACCTGGAGCGGGTTTATCACCACTGGGGCCACCTGCGGCAGGGCCACCTCCTGGCCCTTTTCTCAAATCGCTCACAGACAAATAGTTAGCCGTCGCGCCACTGTTGGCTGCTGATAAGCCAGATTCGGCTAAAACTGCCGCATTTCCGCCTAGCAACGCTAAGCTGATAGCAATAGATAACGTTGTCTTTTTCATTGCTTATATTTCCTTAATAATGTTTAGTGATCAATCAGTTACATTCTTATGCAAATTTTATACTCATTTGCATGATGTAATGCTTTGTACTTACTTTCAAGCATAGCTCAAGCGCGTTTTTTGAATATAGGGAAAATACTTAATTTTATATAGGGAAAATACTCAATATCTTTTATAAGCCTAATATTTTTTAGGATTGCTTTAGATCGTGATTATTTAATCACCACGTATGAGCGTATGAACTTCTGGCTATGAATTGATAGGGTTGCTTTTGGAAATCAATTAAAGACTTAAACGAAGCCATCAAAAAATGCTGTCGGTAAAGTTTGAAGCATCCAAAGCGGAAGCTTGAGAAAATGGGCAATCACAAAGATTGCCGCTACCATGAAGGGAGGGTGGGATGTAGGGGCAATCCCTTGTGGTTGCCCCCTAAGTTTATTGCTTTGATAACAACTCTAAGCTTTTTTGAGCATTTTTGTGGCCTTGTTCCGCGGCTTTTTGATACCAGTGTTCGGCTTGAGTGAGATCAGCCTCTAGCCCCTTACCCTTTTCGTAGAATCGCCCCAGCTTGAATTGTGCATTTTTGTGCCCTTGTTCAGCGGCTTTGCGATACCACTCAGCGGCCTGAGTCAAATCGCGTTCGACTTCTTCCCCTTTGGTGTACAGCACGCCCAATTTAAATTGCGCGACAGCATTACCTTTCTCGGCTCTTTTGAGGAATTTCTCAAGCTGTTGCGTATTTTTTCCGGTTTCAGTGGGTTGAGCGGTTTCGGTGACCGTCGTTTTTTCAGGCTCCGGGTTTTCAAGATAATGTTGGTACCAGACACCCACTATGCCAAAGAAACCCGCAATGATGCCTGCAATGATGCCTGCAATAACCTCTGTTCTACCCGTCATAAAATGACTCCTTTTCAGTTGTGTTTAAGTGTTTGTTAATTTGTCAGATTCATTTTTTCACTGATTCTAACGGATTTTGTTGATATCTTAATTAATTAAACGCAAAAGACGCAAAAGACGCAAAAGACGCAAAAGGACGCTTTCGATATCTCTTAAAAATATCTTTTCACGCCAAAGTTTTTGCACGCCAAAACTTTGGTGTGAAATTGCGTTCTTTTGCGTTATTTTTTGTTTAGTGGGCAAGCGGGCAGTTGGGTTTTGGGGTGAGATTGAGTTCAATGCCGATAGCGATCTCACCCGACATTAAGCCGGAAACACGCCAGTTGATAAATACTTATCGCCTCGATCACAAATAATCACCACAATCACGGCATTTTCCACTTCTTTAGACAACTGTAACGCGCCAGACACTGCTCCCCCTGACGAAATACCGCAAAAAATCCCTTCTTGCATCGCTAAAGCACGAGTCGTGTTTTCAGCACTTTTCTGTTCAATATCAATAACCCGATCAACTTGTGTTGCATCAAAAATCTTAGGTAAATATTCTGTCGGCCAACGACGTATGCCGGGAATACTTGCGCCTTCAGCAGGTTGTAATCCTACAATTTGAATAGCCGGATTCACTTCTTTTAAATAACGCGAAGTGCCCATAATCGTACCCGTTGTACCCATTGCACTGACAAAATGCGTCACTTTAGCATCCGTATCGCGCCAAATTTCTGGCCCAGTGGTGCGATAATGCGCGAGTGGATTATCAGGATTATCAAACTGGTTCAGAATTTTACCTTTACCCTGCTGTTCCATTTCTAAAGCCAGATCACGCGCTTTTTCCATGCCTTCCTCAAGCATGATTTCAGCCCCATAAGCTTTCATCACTTGCCGCCGTTCCACGCTCATATTTTTCGGCATAATCAATACCATACGATAGCCCTTGATTGCAGCTACCATTGCCAAAGCAATACCCGTATTACCACTCGTGGCTTCAATCAAGGTATCACCTGGTTTAATGTCTCCGCGTTTTTCGGCCTCTTGAATCATACTTAAGGCCGGGCGATCTTTCACAGAACCGGCCGGATTATGGCCTTCCAGTTTTGCCAAAATGGTATTACTGGTTTTACCCGGTAAATGTTGCAACCGTGCTAACGGCGTATTGCCAATCAATTGTTCAATAGTCATAGTCAGTTGTCAGTTGTCAGTTATCAGTTATCAGTTATCAGTTATCAGTATCTTGTATGGGCTAAAATGAGGGCAACCTTACAGATTGCCCTTACCTAGAAAACATTATTATTGTAGAGGATATTCCGGTTGCCCGCCTACTTTAATTCCAAAGCAAACATTAAAGCATGTTCTTGACCTCGTTTGCCATTGGGATA
>JAYQWI020000361.1:0-3555 GCA_035871815.2 Candidatus Parabeggiatoa communis | reverse complement strand
TTAAAATAGGATAGAACACTGATAACGCTGATCGAAAACAAGCAAAATAAATTTGGAACGTAAATTAACCGCAAAATAAATTTTGCACTCCAATAAACCGCAAAATAAAGCGCAATTTACAACGATGCTAAATATATCCGTTGCATCAATCCGCTCAATCCCCTGATCCGTTGTACTAATATAGACTTCATTCAATCGAAAAAGTCAGGGCATCAATTAAAATAGGATAGAACGCTGATAACGCTGATTGTCATGATTGGCGCTCCGAAATCGATCAGATATTGGGGATTTTAATCAGTGCGGTTAAGGGTTGAAGTGATAGAACGCTGATTAGACTGATTTTCACGCTGATTTTTTAATCAGTGTCAATCAGGCCATCATCAGCGTCATCAGTGTTCTATCATTTCACCTTTATAATTTAATACCTTATGCGATGCTCGTTCTCAAAATCGGAAAACGATTAGATTCTCATCAATGTCAATCATAGCTCGACTGCGTTTAAGGAAATCCATGCCAAGAATACCATTGATATTAAAACCATAATTCATAGCACCAATTTGAATAGGAAATTGAGGGATTTCGCATTGAGCAACGATTATTGAATCCAGTTTTTTTTCATAAACTATTTCAGTACCACCGATTCCGCTTACTCTTTTTAATCTATCACTGGGCCCTGGTGAAACACCTATAGGTTCTAAAATATCTGCGGATAAAATTGATTTTGCCGATCCAGTATCAATTAAAACATTGGGTATTTCCAAATGAGATACACCCAGTTTGATTTGAATGGTAACAAAGGGTAAATCGTTTTTAATAACGAGTTCCATTTTTAAAGCCTCGGCCCTAAGCGGGTTTCTTCGATAATTTCAAGCGTTTCTCGACTGGTATGCACATAGTAATATTCTCTATCGGGAAATTGAGTATGTATTTCTCGGTAACACTTAAAAGCACTAGAACCATCTGAACACTGTTCTAATACTGAAAGGCGATCCAAATGTCTAATCGAATCGGGTGTCGTATGCGCTTCTAACGCTTCCACTAACAACCATTGTTGTGGATACTTTTCTTTTATTTCTATCCAATTCATAGTTGATTCCTGGTGAATAGTGAATGCTGTCGTTTTGCATCAAGTTGTGATGATAAACCTCAAGGCAAGTTAGCTACCCGCTTTGGATTCTTCAACACGAGCTAAACGAGATACGCCATTTTCTAGCCGGAACTGATACACATAAGCGTCACTGACGGAGGCGACGACAAAGGGAGAATGGCTGGATACAAAAATCTGCGCGTTGGGAAAGAGTTTTTGTACTACGGGCAAAATTTTACGCTGCCAAACGGGATGTAAGTGAATGTCGATTTCATCAAGAAATAAAATAAAACGACGTTCTAAAATATTAGAATCATTAATCCAAGGGATTCTGTCCATACGCATAAAGAGATCAGATATCCAACTGATGATTGATTTTAACCCATCGGGTAGCACTTCAAATTCCAAAGCTTGTCCATCAATTTTGAGTTCGATCTTAAATTCTGGTTCGGTTTCTAATTCAAATTCAACTTTAAAGCCAACAATTTCTGTAATAGCGACTTCTATCAGTTGTATAGCCGTTTTGTATTTTGCGGCTTTTTGGGGTTGATTTTTGACTTGTGCCAGTGCTGCCTTTGCTTTATTATTGGCAACCCACTGCATGAGTATTAAGGAATCGGTAGACTGAAAAGCAAGGCTGCCTTCAAAAGGGCTTTCGCTGATTTCTTTAATACCGACTAAATGATGAGATTTTAAGGAACGATTACCCGCGTAAGCAAAAACAGCTAACTGAAATACATTTTTCTGGTAATGATGAATTAAGGCTTCATATTCCAGAGGTTGCGCTGATTGCGTATAAAAACGACTGGGTAATGAAGATTGAGTTTCCTCAGAATACTGATAACCTTGGTTTTCCGTCTTTAATTCAACCGAAGTCTGATTCACATTTCTAAACCTTTTTAAAATCAAGGCTTTGTCAGAAGTAAAAGCACCGGCCAAGGCATATAATAAAGTACTCTTTCCCGTTCCATTTTCGCCGGCAAAAATGTGAATTTCGGCTTTACCGGGTTGCTTACAGGGCTGAAATTGCAAATCAAGGCGATCAAATACGCCAATATTTTCTAAATGTAGTTGTTCTATTCGCATGTTATTGATGATACATTTTATTTCAACGTTTCAAGGAGAGTCTCAATGAGGGATAGAGCATTTTATCACTTAAGAGATTTAATTTTAAAATCGGGCAATTATGCCGTCAAAAAGGCTCAAGAAAAAAGTCTTAAAAAAGGTATTCCAAATGTTTATAGTAAAAATGGGAGGATTTACTATGAACTGCCAAATGGTGAAATCACTTCCAAAATACCTCAGCTTTATCTTGAAGAAAACAGTCAGGTAGGCGTTAATGATTAATGGTTAATGTTTGAAGTGATAGAACGCTGATTGTCATGATTGGCGCTGATTTTCTTTATAATTAAAAAAATAACGCACGCAAGAAACGCACGCAAAAGATTATAAGGCATCGAAAACATCCTTTAGCGTCTTTAGCGTCTTTAGCGTTTATTGTTTTGAAAAAATGAGATAGAAATAGAATTAACAATTAACCATTAACGATATCAAATGATGAAAACATTATCTATACTTTTTATGGGATTACTGCTCTTGATATCGGGCTGCCAACAAACGTCGCCAGCAAGAACAAAAGGCTGCTGGTTTTTCTGCCCTTCGGAAAATACCCCGCCACCAATAACAAATCGCGACTGTTTTTCAAGTTCACCAACCCTTCAGCGTACTCAAAACAGCGTTTTTTTGTTAGCAGCGGGTGCCAATACCAGAGGTTTGCTCAAAACCTCAAACGATGTGGAAAAGTTTAGCAAAAGCGTACAACGGCATTTCAATATACCTGAAACCCAAATTTGTCATTTAACCAACGCTTTCAAAGCAGAATTGGAAAACGCGCTGATTGCTCTCAAGCCACACTTGATCAAGGGTGACTTAGTTATCCTTTATTTTTCTGGACATGGTAGTCATCTTCCAGACGATAACGGTGATGAACAAGATGGTGAGGATGAAACTCTGGTTACTCGCGATGTAGAAGGCAAAGATTACCCTAAAGCGAAAGACGTTCTGCGGGATGATCAGTTTACCGCGCTAGTCAATGCTTTAGCCACTGATCGCATCTTGACGGTAATGGATACTTGTTTTTCATCGGGTATGTATTTGGCTAAAACGGAACAACTCAATCCGCTGTTAGCGACTGCACGCAGTAAATTCTTCGTCAAAGGTGAACTCGGTACGCAAATGCCTCGTGATCGAGCGAATCAAGATAATCTTATCAAAAATGAAGTCGGTGAATTTGATGCTTTGAAAGGGTTATTATTGGCGGCGGCTTCTGAAAAAGAAAATGCTTTGGAAATTAATGAAGGCGGATTGTTTACTCTGAAATTTGTAGAACAGTTAGAAAAACAGGGTGATATTAAAAAAGCGTTTCTTCAAGCGGCTCAAGACGTTCAGGATGCAACAGGAAGTGGTGA
>JAYQWI020000360.1:0-4798 GCA_035871815.2 Candidatus Parabeggiatoa communis | reverse complement strand
CACTCGCAAAGTGGCGAAAAAACCTGTTTACTTTTGAAAAAAAAGAAAGCCCATGCGATAGTTGCCAGGACGAAGATTTTTCTAAACAAGATTCATTGGAAATCAGAGAAGCTATTCTCAATAGACTAACGACTAAAGCATAATTTTTCAAAGAGAAGCTATAGTTTGTCAGATAAATATGTTGGCCTTGAACATACTGGACATCAATGTTTTGATAACTGATAACTGATAACTGATAACTGATAACTGATAAAGGATATGCGTGCTAACAAATTTGCAAATTTTGTGCTAATTATTGGAATATTGTTTTTCCTCCTGGCACTTATTGATGACTTATACAGAATAATAATCTCATCTAGCCTAGATAAACATCGTTTTATTTTTGCTGTCATTCCTATCGCTGGTGTTGTTATATGTTCCTTGGCTCTTAGATTGCGCCAAGATTACAAGATAAATTTAGTGCTAATCGGTTTATCGATATTTGTGGCCGTGTATTCGGTAGAAATTTTTCTCTTTTATCAAAAAACGGATATTCGTCAACGAATCGCGCAAAAAATGGAAATGCCTTTTGACACTAGATCAAAACGGGAGATTATTAAGGAAATGAAAGAACAGGGGGTAGAGAGCTTCCCGTCTTTTTATACTCATTTAATCATTCCTACTAATGGTTTAGAAATCAACGGAAAAAGCGTTTTTCCATTGGGGGGCGTGTCACAAAAAACAACAGTTTTATGCAACGAAAGCGGAAAATGGGTTATTTACAAAAGCGATGAGCATGGTTTTAACAATCCAAGCGGGCTATTTGAAGTTGAAGGAATAGACATTGTGTTGCTTGGTGATTCATTTACGCACGGTCTGTGTGTGAGACAAGGCGAAGATATCGCAAGCCAACTACGAAGAGTGTCAGGGCGACAAGTGATCAACTTAGGGAATGGAGGTAATGGCCCTTTGATCGAATTAGCAAGTCTAAAGGAATATGCAGAGCCTCTGAAGCCAAAATACGTCTTGTGGCTGTATTATGAAGGAAATGATCTAGCAGATTTAGTTTCCGAACAAAAATCTCCCTTCCTTTTGAAATATCGTCATCACCCATTTTCTCAAGGCTTAATCAATAGACAGTCAGAAATAGACTCGGTATTGATTAAATCTATGGACAAGATAGCTGGAGAAACAGTAGTCGATCATGTCATAAAGGTACTGAAACTCTGGCACTTACGTCTGTTGTTATTTAGACCATCAGTTCCAACACTTTTTACAGAACTGCTTCAAAATGCCAAGAATTTAACCGCTTCATGGGGAGGTAAGCTTTACTTTGTCTATCTTCCGGCGTGGAATAGATATGCAATGGACTTAGAACAGGGCACTTTCTACCATCGTCATCAGGTATTGTCTATTGTTCAAGGCCTGAATATTCCAATCATAGACCTACATGAGAAAGTTTTTGCGACTCATCCTGATCCACAGTCACTCTTTCCATTTAGAGTTTTTGGACACTATACGAGTGAAGGATATAGCTTAGTCGCTCAAGCAATACAGGCCTCTTTGAAGAAGGATGGTTTTTTAAAACAAGAGAAGGTGCGATAGTTACCGGAATGAAAATTTTTCTAAACAATGATTCTTTGTAAAATAAAATAAAAAAAACCATTCTCAATAGACTACTAAAAATAGGAACTTAATTAAAAATGAAATGCCTTTTAATTTCGCCTCCCTTTGATCCTAATAGAGTGACCAGACGATTTCCGCCAATGTCTTTGCTTTATCTTGCGGCCAGTCTAAGAAAATTTGGTCATGAGCCTATTATATATGATCTTGGTGTATTTACTGGCACAAATGAGGAAGGTTTAAAAGAAATCGCTTTTCAAGCAGTTAGTGAACATAAACCAGAATTAGTTGGTTTTACCTGCTCAAGTTCATCATTTCCTTTTGTAATAAAAAGTGCGGATTACATCAAAAAATCCTTTCCCAATCTCAAAATTGTGATTGGAGGTATGCACCCAACGCTGTTTCCCAGAGAAATTTTAGAAAATTGTTCTGCTATAGATTATATAGCAATTGGAGAAGCAGATAATTCCATAGTAAAACTTTGCGATAGACTTGATAATAAAGAGATCGATTCTATTGTGCCAGGAATGGCTCAAAGAACAAAAGAGGGCAAAATTGTTATTGGAGAACGTCTTGAACTCATAAAAAATCTTGATGACTTACCTATGCCGGCATGGCAAGATATTGCTATCAATGACTATCACTTTGACTATTCTGGATGGCTCAATCCAAAAAAACATAAGATTGATGTTGTTGCGCCCATATTAACCAGTCGTAGTTGTCCTTTTGACTGTAACTTCTGCGCTTTTAATACTTTAATGGGGCGTGGTTTTCGTTATCACAGCCCTGAACGGGTTGTGGATGAGATTGAAAAACTTCATAAGCAATTTGGAGTCAATTATTTTGAATTTATTGACGATAATATAGGCATTAAAAAATCTCGTTTAATCGCAATATGCAATGAAATATTAAAAAGAAATTTGGACATCCAATTTACTTCTATGAGTGGACTTCACATTGCGACACTTGATCAAGAAGTCATCAATGCGTTATGTGATGCGGGATATTTGCATGCCATTCTTCCTGTTGAACATGCCTCAGATTTCATTCGGAACAAAGTCATTGGAAAAAAGCTATCTCGTCGCAAAATTTTTGAAGTTGCAGAGTTATTTAAGAAAAGAAATATTATGACTCGTGGTTTTTTTATTATTGGATTTCCAGAAGAAACTGAGCAAACTATCAAAGAAACGATACAGATGATTAAAGAACTTGATTTTGACCTTGTTAACGTATTTAATTTAATCCCATTTCCGGGAACACGACTTTTTCAACAATGTTTAGAACATAAATTATTCTTGAATAAAGTTGATACCAATACTTTATGGAAAGGAGAATTGGGTTTAGATACCTCAGATCGTAGTGGCTTCTATTTAAAACCTTTGGCTATGTCCATGGAAAAATTAATGGCATACAGACAAGAAATCGATCAATTAGTTCATGAGAAGCAGCAACAAACTCAATTAAAAATCAAAACTCAAAGCTTAGTCTTGACCTAAGCAGTCGATTCTTGTTTCTGGAATAAAAAAAGTTCAAAACGCAAAAAGAGGTTTTTATTCAGCTACTCAATAGAATTTTATTTTAAAGGTATGAGACTTTCTATCATTATTCCAGTTTATCATTGCGAAGGTTGTTTGGCGCGATTACATCAGCGAATCACTCAAACTATAAATAGACTGAATGGTGTGACAGATTATGAAATCATTTTTGTTGAAGATTGTGGACAAGATGGTTCATGGGAAACGATTGAAATACTTGCCAACAAAGATGTTCATGTTCGGGGTATTCAATTTAGTCGTAATTTTGGTCAACATCATAGCATTACCGCAGGCATAGAATTGTGCAAAGGAGATTGGGCGGTCGTGATGGACTGTGATCTTCAGGATCGTCCAGAAGATATTGCCCTGTTATGGAAAAAAGCACAAGCAGGCTATGATATTGTCAATGCTCGACGACAACAGCGACAAGATTCATGGTGGAGAAAAATGACTTCTCGTTTATACCATATTATTTTTCAATGGCTCTGTGGCCTTTCCTATGATCCCCAAGTCGCTAATTTCAGAATTATCAGTAGAAAAGTCATTTCTGCTTATAATACGATGCAGGAAAGTTCAAGAGCATTTGGGGCCCAAATCCAGTGGTTGGGTTTCCCAACCGGTTATATAGATGTGCAACACGATACGCGCCATGAAGGAAAAAGTGCTTACACTTTCAAAAAATTACTCTACTTAGCTGTAGAAGTTATCAGTTCTTATTCTAACAAGCCACTGAAACTTTCTATTGGTTTAGGAATTGCCATCTCATTTTTCGCAGCAATGGCCTCCATTTGGATTATAATACGCATTTTTTATTGGGGTATTCCGGTTCAAGGTTGGGCAAGCTTAATGGTTTCTATTTGGTTTTTGGGTGGTATTATTATTGCGAATCTTGGTATTGTCGGTCTCTATATTGGTAAGATTTATGACGAAACCCGGAAACGTCCCATCTATGTGATTTCTAAAAGAGTCAACTGAATTCATCGCTCATTTTCCAGAGCATTGGTATTGTATGTAGATACACAGAAATCTTTTAACATTTTGAAGGGGGTAGTCCCTACAAACCACTGGATGTCTTAAAAAATAAATGAGTTACAAAAATTATTAGCGCCATTCTGATCGTAATAAATGAACAGGGTTAATTTCTGTAGTAGGGTGGGCAAGCGCAATGCCATTGACTTAATTAAGGGCGCAGGCATGCCCCTACAAAATTCCGCATATTCAGGGGCTGTAGGGGCGAACCTGTGTGTTCGCCCTGGTTTAAGGAAGTTCCAAAAAAATAAATCCCAAAAGGCAATTCAAGCCGGTTTGTTTAATTTCTCTCATTCTCTGCGGCTCTGCGGCTCGGCGTGAGCCGACAGTTTGTTACAAATTATTTGTGTACATAGAGGTATAAGTAATCAAGCGAGATTGCTAACTGTCGTTTATACGCTACGAAATGACCGTATCCGTCTTATTTCTGCGCGTAAAGCAACTAAAACGGAGGCAAAGAATTATGCGTGAAGAATATGATTTTTCAAATTCAAAAAGGGCTAAGGACGTACCTCATCTCTCAAAATTGCAAGCCGAAGCCAAAGATAAAACTTGTGTTATTATCATGCTGGATAATGAAGTTCTTCAAAGCTATCAAGCAAAAGCAGAGGCTAAAGGACTTTCATATCAAA
>JAYQWI020000359.1:0-7282 GCA_035871815.2 Candidatus Parabeggiatoa communis | reverse complement strand
TAAATGAGACTCTGTGGTACTCTGTGTATCTCTGTGATCTCTGTGTTGAAAAAAGCGTTGGACAATAATATCCACTCACTCAATAAGGATAAAGATGATAAAAAAAACATCAACAAGTTTGGACAAAATCATGCAATGATCTCAGGTTAGCAAAAGGTGTTAATTCGTTTATCCCAGTAATTAGCTTCGCTGAACTGCGTTTCGTTGTACTCGGCGTAGTTTCATTTACCACTATCGGTTTTATGACCGCTATGGCCCCCAAGTAACCCGTTTACCCATTTTAGGTGATGATGTCGAAGGCTGGCGGCCGCGTCGTTATCATTACGAAACACTGGGTAGTGAGTTATCGTTTTGTTTTTCCATGGTGAAGTTGTTGGATTATCAAGACAAATTGGCCGAATTGGACAATTCACGTAATCCATTTGCCATGGTAGTGAAAGTTCACTTAAAGGCATTGGAAACTCAAAAGTCGCCCCAAGAACGACTCAAGTGGAAAAAGACTTTATGGGAACAGCACTGTATGAAGAACAAGACTACAGTGAGCGGGAAATGTGGGGATTGTGTGCGTTTTTGGATTGGGTATTCACTTTACCCAATGAATTAACACTGCAATTTGATGATTTTGTTAAAGATTATGAGGAGGCCAAGAAAATGCGTTATGTAACCACTTGGGAAAGAAGGGGATTTAATGAAGGTATCTTGCAGAATTCACGCGAGAATATCACTGATATTTTGGAATTGCGTTTTCAGCAAGTTCCCAAAACACTGGTGCAAAAGCTTGACAGTTTTGATGATACTTCATGGTTGTCTCAGCTTCACAAGAAAGCTGTTTTGGTTGGTTCCCTAAAAGAGTTTGAACAACTGATTGAAAAATCAGCTTAATTATTAATTAGTAATGCAAGAGACGCAAGAGGCGCAAGAGACGCAAAGATTTTTCGTAGAGCATGGCAAAAAACGTCTTTAGCGTCTTTAGCGTCTTTAGCGTCTTTAGCGTTTATTTCTTTTTGAAATAGCAAGAGGCGCAATAGACGATTAACAATGAAACCAGAAACGGAAAACAACACTAAAAAATCAGAAGAAGACAGTGGTATATTGATTGCCGACATAGAAAGAGCGGCCTATCAGCGCGACTATGACACCGTTTTTCACCTCCTCTTTCGTATCTTTGATAAATCAGAACGGAAAAGTGGCGGTATCCTGCTTGACAAAGACACTGACTTAGATGATCACGACTATTTTCTAAGAGGCTACACACGCCTAGCCAGTGCCCTCAGTAGCATGTTTGCGCATCCCGAATTTCAAATGTTAACGCCGGGCTTTATGCAGCTGAATGTTTATAAAAAACAATTGGCCGGTATTTTTGAACTCAGCGGTTTTAGAGGCACAGATCACCTATTAGGTTTGATTGGTGAAAAAGCGTCAGAACAAGATGCTAAAACAGAATTTGCGATCAAAAACGAACAACAACTGCTCAAATTTCTAACCTTTTATTCTCTTCAATCAGAACCCGATGTTGATTTTGGGGCCTTTTTAAAATCCGTGCCTCATCTCGCCCTTTCAAGTTATATTAATCTGGTATCAACACCTGTCGTCTTAACAAAACGGGCCTCAGCAAGGCGTGAAAAATTGCTCGAACTGGGCCCCCTTTTAGAAGACATCGCTTTAAATGAAGACTTGATATCACGGTTATCGGCCCTGTGGATGTTGTGTAGCTATGCCGAAGGCAAAAACAAACATGACATCAAGAAACACTTGAACGTCGTATTACAAAGATGGCTAGTCAAAAAGGGCATCAAAGTGCCCGCCTTGCCCGATAAACGCGAACTGAAAGAACGCCCAATCTTGCTGATAGCCTCAGAACACTTCACGGCCGGCCATGCCATGTTCCGCTGTTACGCGCCCGTGATTAAACAATTGCGTGATAAATTTCAGATGGTTTTGATATCGGCCCCAAAGAATATGGACGACATCAGCAAGAACCTATTTGATCAAGTGATTGAAGTCAATTTAGAAGAGGGGCAGATCAAAAAAGAAGTCGTGGGCAAAATGATCAAGCTCAAACCGGATATCATTTTCTATCCCAGTTTAGGGATGGCACAATGGACACTGTTTGTCGCTAACCTACGTTTAGCGCCGATTCAATTAATGAGCATGGGGCATCCCGGCACCAGCAACTCGCCTTTTATAGACTATGCCATCATGCCAGAATCGGCTTATTCAAAAGAACGTGATTGCTTTAGTGAAAAACTGTTGCTCACCAAAGATAACACTTTCCAATTTGTCGCCCCCCTTCAATCCTTTCGCATCAAGCCGCGCTTACGGCTCAAACCGTCACCGGTGAAACTGGCTGTCACCAGTAAATTCTACAAACTCAGTGCGTCATTCATGGCAACTTGCCAACGGATTTCGGAAAAAAGTCAACGGCCTGTTGAATTTCAGTTTTTCCCCAATGATGCCGGCATGGTTTACCAGCAAGTCAGACACCAAATTCATCAATGGGTACCTGATGCGATAGTGCATAAAATGGGCGACTATAATCTTTATATTCACTATCTGAATCAATGTGATATTCATCTCAGCACCTTCCCCTTCGGAGGCAGCAATAGCAATGTCGATTCCATGCGACAAGGGATTCCCATCGTCACCTTAGCCGGAGATCAACCGCATTCGCGAACCGATTTATGGTTTTTTGCCCTAAGTCAGAGCTTGCCAAAATGGTTGATTGCTCAGAATGAAGAGGAATATGTCGATATCGCCATACGCCTGATTGAAAATGATGACGAGCGCGTCAAGATCAGCCAAGACTTGCTACAAGAAAACTTCGACAAAGTGTTTTTAGATGCCGGCTATGAACACCACAAAGAACAGGAGAAAGACTTTGTGAATTTTCTGTGGTGGTTATATGAACACCATGACGAGATTCAAAAAGACGGCAAAAAAGCATGGTTTCTTTCTGAGATTGAGGCATTAAATGCTTGAGAAAAACCTTCAGCACAGAGTATAAGTTTTATATCACGCAAAGACGCAAAGGCACAAAGGTGCAAAGTATTATTTACCTTTGCGGCTTAGCGTGATCGTTATTTATGATAGCCTCAATAAGGATAAAATATGCTCGAAAACCCCTCAACAGAATATGATAGTCCTTGGAAAGATATCATTGAACACTTTTTTGAAGACTTTATGATCTTCTTTTTTCCGAAGGTACATGAGGAAATTGATTGGACAGTGAAAGCTGAATTTCTGGAACAAGAACTTCAAAAGGTGCTGAGAGATGCGGTGACCAAAACTCGGCGGGTAGACAAGTTGGTGAAAGTTTGGCTTAAAAGTGGGCATGAGGCTTTACTGTACATTCACATTGAAGTGCAGTCTCAAAGAGATTCTAAATTTCAAGAGCGTATGTTCATTTACCACTATCGGCTTTATGATCGGTATAGGGCCCCTATAACCAGTTTAGCCATTTTAGGTGATGATGTCGAAGTCTGGCGGCCGCGTAGTTTTCATTACGAAACACCAGGTAGTGAGTTATCCTTTTGTTTTTCTATGGTGAAGTTGTTGGATTATCAAGACAAGTTGGCCGAATTGGAAAACTCACGTAATCCATTTGCTATGGTAGTGAAAGTTCACTTAAAGGCATTGGAAACTCAAAAATCGCCCCAAGAACGACTCAAGTGGAAAAAGACTTTATTTGAAGCACTGTGTGAAGAACAAAAGTACAGTGAGCGGGAAATGTGGGGATTGTGTGCTTTTTTAGATTGGGTATTCACTTTACCCAGTGAATTAACACTGCAATTTGATGATTTTGTTAAAGATTATGAGGAGGCCAAGAAAATGCGTTATGTAACCACTTGGGAAAGAAGATGGCTTAAGGAAGGTATTCAACAAGGCCGTCAACAAGGCCTTCAACAAGGTGTTCAACAAGGCCTTCAATTGGGTATTTTGCAGAAATCACGAGATAATATCACGGATATTTTGGAAATACGTTTTGAGCATGTACCCAAAATGCTGGTGCAAAAGCTTCAAAGTATTGATAATACTTTATTATTACCTAAATTGCTTCGGCAAGCTGTTTTGGTTGGTTCCCTAAAAGAGTTTGAACAACTGATTGAAAAATCAGTTTAATTCTTCAAGACAGAGATCACAGAGGTACAGGATGAACTGAGTTTATTGTCTTTTTTTAATTTTGCTTTCGGCCACGAAAGCGTGATATCAAAATGAAACTTTGTGCTACTCTGTGTACCTCTGTGATCTCTGTGTTGATGTTTTTTCTTTTCAAAATTGATGAGGAAATTAAATGACAACAAGTAATACCATTCCCATAGAATCTGATCCCAATACGGATATTGTTTGCCGCAATGTTGATAAAGCAGAACGTTCTTTGTTGCGTAAGGTGATTGATCGCATTGCGGATCGTTGCCGTTCTCGTTCTTTGTTTATTTTGCATTACTGCACCGGTTGCGGCGCGATTGAATTACCGCCGACTATCACTTCTCGTTTTGATGCGGAGCGTTTAGGGATTCAACCGATGGTGACGCCGCGCCAAGCGGATATTTTGCTGATTACGGGTTATCTGTCGGTTAAAACCTTAAAACGGGTTATTTTGAGTTATGAACAAATGCCTGGCCCTAAATATGTTATTGGCATGGGTTCTTGTACCATCAACGGGGGGATGTATTGGCATAGTTATGCGACGGTTAAACGATTGCAAGAATATATGCCGGTAGATATGTATATAGCCGGTTGTATGCCCAGGCCGGAGGCGATTCTGGAAGGATTTTTGCAACTGATTGATAATATTGATAAAGGCCGTGCTAATGCTTGGGAAGACTATTATCGCGATTATGATGCTTATTTAGGCAATCAGCAGGCTTTATTTGGCCCTGATTGGCATACGCCAACAGATGTGATCGCAGAAGCACGGCATTATCAACTGTTTACTGAAAAGACGATTGGTGAGCATACGGCCTTATTGGCTAAATTTGCGTCCAAATACGTTACCCAACCTATTCCCAGTCACGTTTTGCAACGCGAGGAAGTCGTTGAATGAGCGAACAATTACCAGAAGTATTGGAATCCGTTTTTCGAGAAATCCCGAATCTCGTTTTTGAACTACAAAGTATCCGTCGATTGCGTGTTAAATTGCGGCCTGATGCGCTACCTGCCTTGTTGGAATTATTGAAAGGCCGCGCTGGCTATTTACATTTGTCAGCAATTTCTTGTGTCGATTGGCCGCAAACCGATGAATTTGAACTGGTTTATCATTTATGGTCTTACGAAGTTAAAAATTTGGTGTCGGCCCATATTTATATTCCTAAAAAACCGGGTCGCTATGTATCCGTTTATGATCTGTATACCCCGGCTGGTTTTTTTGAACGCGATATTCATGAAATGTTTGGGGTGTACTTTGAAGGCAGCCCTAATTTGGAACCGTTTATTTTGACAGAATGGTATGGGCCACCGCCTATGTTGAAATCGTTTTCTACGGTTGATTATGTGAAAGATACTTTTAAATCGCAAGAGTATTCGCCTGAGTGGTTGAAGGAAATTCAGGCGAAAGGGGGAGGGCTTGTTGAATGAATTGTAGAATTGTATTTATCTCACGCAGAGCCGCAGAGCCGCAGAGAATAAGAGAAGACTGAATTCAGGGTTAGACAAGCAGGTGGTAGCAACATCTGCTTTCTCTTTTCCTCTGCGTCTCTGCGGCTCTGCGTGAGCCTATTTTTGATAACTGATAACTGATAACTGATAACTGAAAAAATGCGTCCAGAAAATTATCAACCTGTAGAACATCCTGCTAGTCACGAGTTTGAACTGTATTTTGGGCCCAATCATCCTGGTATTGAGGGCAATTATGCCTTGAAGGTGCGTCTCAGTGGTGATGAAATTGTGGGCATGACGGCCGATGGTGGCTATTTACATCGTGGCTTTGAAAAAATTATGGAAGAGCGTTTATGGATTCAAAATGTGGCGCTTGTTCCTCGTATTTGTGTACCTGATCCACCCCCTATGGAAGAGACTTATGCGAGAGCGGTGGAAATGCTTGGTGGTTTGGAAGTGCCTGAACGGGCCCAATGGATACGGGCTATGATTTTAGAAATGTCACGGATTTGTGGACACCTTTTTATTGTGGGTGGCACTGCGGCTACGATAGGGCAATACAGTAATATGTTTTGGGGTATTGCAGATCGTGATCGCTTACTTGATTTATTTGAAGAACTGACGGGTGCGCGTATTTACCATATGTTTATTACGCCAGGTGGGGTACGCCGTGAACTTCCAGATGGTTTCTTAGATCGGTTGAGTCAGGAGTTGGATTATTTAGAAGCGCGTTTGCCAGAATATGATGATTTATTTTTCAATAATCCGGTTTTTCATCGCCGTGCTGAAGGAATTGGGCAGATGACGCAGGAACAAGCGTTAGCTTGGGGTGTCACGGGGCCTAATTTACGAGCCTGTGGTTTAGCTTTTGATGTGCGTCGGAATGATCCTTATTTGATTTATGACAAGTTAGATTTTGAGATGCCTACCGAAACCGGTGGCGATGTGTTAGCACGCACTATGGTAAGACGTTCAGAAATGATTGAATCAATTAAGATTTTGCGGCAAATCATTCAGCGTCTTCCTCATGTCAAGGGGCCTATTCGTTGTGGTTTACCCAATCCGTTGGCTTGGAATATCCCGGAAGGTGATGCTTACGCGCGCACAGAAGCGCAGAAAGGTGAATTAGCATTTTATGTCGTTTCCATCGGTGGGGCTAAACCTTGGCGAGTACATGTTCGTGGCCCGTCAAGTATGCATGCCGTGCAGGTTTTAGAAAAACTGTGTATTGGAGGGCGTGTTGAAGATATTGCTATGATTATGTTTTCTTTGGATGCTTGCCCGCCGGAGGTGGATAGATAGCATAGACAACGGTGGTGGGGTTGAATGTGAAACGACGTTCTTCGCTACGCGAGATTCATAGCCCCAGGTGCAACCTCTCATCGTTATACATAAGTCGAAATGAAAAAAGCTAAATCACTTGAAACGAACTCGACAACGTCCAGAAATAGCTGAACAACTTGTGTCATATCCATGTCAGAAAGGGCTGTGCTGTTGCTAAATTTTGGGTCGTTCCAGAAGTGCGACTTGCAGAAGCCTATGATAGGTCTTCAGCAGAATTACGAAAATTATTATATGTTATTGAGCAGAATCAAGAATTAATTGAAAGGAAATGGAATGAATATTTTGGCTCATAAACCACTTGCGAAAACTATAGAATTTGATTCAAACATGATGTGGGTTGATT
>JAYQWI020000358.1:0-3681 GCA_035871815.2 Candidatus Parabeggiatoa communis | reverse complement strand
TCAAACGTTCCACAATGCGCCCATTTTGGAAATGTTCCGACAGTATTTCATCAATATCGGCTTGATTTTGATAGGTGTACCAGATGCTTTCTGGATAAACGACTATCACGGGGCCGTGTTGACAACGATTCATACAACCTGCACTATTGGCACGCACTGCACTAACTATCCCTAATTCTTTCGTGCGTTTTTTTAAATAATCACGCATGGCCTGTGCATTATGGTTTTGACAGCAACGTTCACCTTCAGCACGTTGATTGGTACAAAAAAAGACGTGATAGCGATAATAAGTTTCAGTCATACTATTTTACTCCAATAATCAATAATATCAGTGGCTGTGATGCAATGTGGGTTTAAATTATTCATTTAAACCCATTATCCATTTATTCTCAAAAGATTCCAATTCTTTTGTACGCAGTTGAGTGAGTTTGGTTTTAACGTTGATTTTCTCAATCGCTTCGTCTGGTTCACCTTGATAAGGTAAGGCCCAAAATTCAACATTGTGATTTTGAAATTTAAGCCAAGCTTGTTGTGATTTTTGCAGTTTTCTTCGCTCTTGCTTATTCAATTTACGCCTAAGATTTTGATAAACAAGCTTTAATGTTTGTTCCGCTATTTTATAATTCAGTTGGGCACATTCCATTGGTTCGGTCGCAAATTCAGGGTGTTCGCAATGGATTTGATCTATAAAATGAGTATCATAAGCTTTTAAGAGTGTTTCTAAACCGATAAAAAATTCGGCTTCTGTGCCATCTATCACGCGCCGAATCCAAAATAAGACTGCGGTTTTAACAACATCGCCATTAAACCCTTGATCAAACAAATCTGCAAATTCATAATATCTATTAACGTAATACTCTGGTAAACTGTTGATTTCTATTAACTTCAAATAATGTTCAAGCTCTTGTTGAAGATAACCGGGATCGATTATCAGCAGTTCATGGACAAGATAATACGTTCTTGCGAGCGATTGAATGTATTGATGATAAACCGTTTGGGTTGATTTTTTAAATTGAGCACTTTTGATTGCTGAGATGAATTCATTTCTCAGCCAAGTCACAAATGCTTTGTTGTAGTAACCAAATTCGTTTTTGTTCTTCAAATTCAAAAGCGTCTTGCTATGCGGGCCTTTAATAAAAATAGGCTTATGAGCCAGTTTTTGCAGTCTCTTATAACTGAGAAACGTTTTGACATGGCAATAAAATATCCGCATCCCACCTTCTGGGAAAGCATCAAATAACTCGGGACATTGATTTTGAGTTTGATCAAGATTTCGCAAAACATATTTGATCTCATTCGTTGTGGAAGCCGTTGCTAGTGTATGCGAAAAACACAAAATGACTAAAAAAATGAGGTTAAGTCTGATCAATAATGGTTTCATTTTTGATGTTTGACATCGGTAGGGGCAATCCCTTGTGGTTGCCCAAGAATTTTATTATCTACGTTAGAAGACGACTATTTAGTAAAGCAAACCCAGAAATAAGAGTCAAGCATTTGAACTTAACGTTTCCTTTTCAGATTGATAGACGATGAGTACACTTCATTTTTATATGCCTGCGGAATGGCATCCCCATACGTGTTGCTGGATGGGTTGGCCTTGTCGTGCTGAAAGCTGGCCTTTTGATTTAAGCCGTGTTCGTGCCCGTTATGTCGCGGTGGCACAAGCCATTGCTCAATTTGAGCCTGTTAAGATGGTGGCTTTAGCAGAGCATGTTGATGAGGCTTTGCGATTATGTGGAAAGGGTATTGAAGTGATTTCTTTACCCATAGATGATACTTGGTTGCGTGATACGGGGCCCACTTTTATCATTGATGGGCAAGGGGGGCTTGCTGGCGTTGATTGGCAATTTAATGCTTGGGGAGAAAATATCGAATCGTTGGCTGATTATGAACAAGATGCGATTCTCGCTGAGCGCCTTTTAGCGCATCTTCAAATACGCCGTTATGCGGCCCCATTGATTTTAGAAGGCGGTGCGATCCATGTTGATGGAGAAGGCACGCTATTAACCAGTGAAGAATGTCTGCTCAATCCGAACCGTAATCCCAATTTAAGTCGCTGGGATATTGAAGCCTTGCTGCGCGAATATCTCGGTATCCATAAAGTGATTTGGTTAGGAGAAGGTTTACAAGATGATGAAACGGCTGGGCATATTGACAATCTGGCAAATTTTGTACGCCCTGGTGTCGTGGTAGCCTTGACTAGCCATGATAAAACGGATAGCAATTATGCGGCTTTACAAGATAATTTACACCGCCTACGCTGCGCTACCGATGCCCTGGGGCGCAAATTAGAGATTATTGAAATAGAACAACCTGTTCACCGCGATGATCATAATGGACGACGCTTAGCCCTGTCTTATATTAATTTTTATATTGCTAATGGTGGTGTTATCATGCCCATTTTTGGCGATCTGGCTGATAACGCGGCCATTGCCACTTTAAGAAAAGCGTTTTCAGATCGTCAAGTCATACCCATTAACACACTTGATATCATTTATGGCGGGGGCAGTATTCATTGTATTACTCAACAACAGCCTGTGCCCCTTTTTTTGGCAAACTAAAGTTGGAACGTAGAGCAAGATAAGTGAAATTTCAATATCCAGCATCTAACAGCCGATTTTTTTGGCCTGGCTGTAGATAGAAAATGAACGCCGGCCGTTATAATCAAAGCGGGAAATCTCTTGAAAAATCAAGATAGATTTAGCATCGTCATAAGGTATTCATTGTTTTGATTCCTTATATCGACTTAATCGCTCAATTGGCATATTATACATCAACATCATTTTTGTGCTTGATGCGAAATTGTGCAGTATTATCAATATAAATAGGGTTATTATGGCATACATTGATCTACAGAAATTTGAAGACATGTCCCCAGAAATTCAAAAACGGGCACGCCCGATCTTGGAAAAAACGGGAAAATTGGGTGAGATTTTTGAACTTTTGGCTATTCGTGAAGATATTTATTTTGCCACGGATGGGATGGTTCAAAATTATCTTCTGAAAGAAACGGAATTGCCGTACACGACTAAAGAACGCATTGCGTTGTTGATCTCTTTTGAGAATAATTGCACAATGTGCATTGATGTGCATAAAAACATTGCTAAGATGCTTGGCATGAGCGAAGAGCAAGTTAAAGAGGCCGTTGAGGGAGTCGAAAGCATCAATTGCAGCGATGCCGAAAAAGAACTGCTCAAATTTTGTATACGCGCCTCCCGAAAGGATAACTACAAAATGCTCAAGCGTGATATTGAAAATATCAAAGCGTTGGGTTATAGCGATACGCAACTGATTGAAGCGGTAGCCATTACGGGTTATTTTAACTACATCAACACCCTTTCTAACGTGTTTGGATTAGGCAAATAAAAGACAGACACTCACTTACATTTGGCCTAGTTAATCGTATAAAAAGTTATCTCAAATTTATTTGGGATGATCTCCCCCGCACTTTTAACCCCCTTGACTTTGTAGAGGCGCGATGCTTCGCGTCTCTAGTGAGGCATTGCCTCGAAACAAAAACAGAGACGCGAGGCATCGCGTCTCTACAAAAGATGCGAGGCATAGCGTTTATAGAAAAACAGAGACGCGAGGCATCGCGTCTCTACAAAAGATGCGAGGCATAGCGTTTATAGAAAAACAGAGACGCGAGGCATCGCGTCTCTACAAAAGATGCGAGGCATA
>JAYQWI020000357.1:0-3487 GCA_035871815.2 Candidatus Parabeggiatoa communis | reverse complement strand
CCGTTTTCTATCAACACTTCAGTAAATTGCTTGAATAAGGCCGGTGTGGGGTGATGCAATGCGGCCGTGACTAAAAGTGACACTTGTGCTGATTTATCATCCCATTGTTGGTAATCGCTTAATAATTTATTAAAAGCGTGTTGTGCTAATGCCGGATCGGTTGAATCAATAAACAAGCCTTGTAATAAACGCTTGGCTAAAAACACTTCGCCAAGTTGTTCAAGGGCTTCTTCTCGTGCGAGTTGCGCTTCACGGTGAAGTGCGCCTTGACTGCCTCGTAGAATCTGAGTCCATATTTCTAAAGCGGTTAACCATTGTTGCTCCGTTTCGGCTTGATGGGCTTGGGCCGTTAAACGCTTTAATGCGCTTTCATTCAAAAGAACATCAGTCTGTTTTTCTGGATCAGCACGATAAACCGTTGCCAGAAAATGTGTTTTCTGGGCATGTAAAAAGCGGAGGAAAGGTAGCCAGTAGTTATACAAATCCCGCTGACTATCATTTTTGGCAGGTGGTATGGTGTTGCTACCGGTGAATGTGTTAATCACGCTGACAAAATAGTCAAATAAGGCTTGCGGTGATTCAAACTGTGAGGCGGCTTCTAAATATTCCATTTCACTGAGGCGGTAATGTCGTCTAGCAGCCCGGTATTGTAAAGCAACCTGCAGCGGTTCTACCGCTGTTATCCCCATTGCGTTTGAAGATGAGGGTGATTGCCACACTTTGATTTGGCGCACTTCGGGCGGTAAGGGTAAAACTAAAGTCGAGGCATCAATAAGAGGCCCTAACTGATATCGACTGGCAAACGGGCCCCCTAAAGTATCGGCATCCGTTCCGTGTGCCAGTGCCAGCATTTTTAAACCGGCTTCACCTTGTGCATAACGATAATAATGAGAGGGCACTTCAAAGAGATAGGGATCGACTTGCATCCGTATCGGCGCATCATCGTCAAATTGCAAGAAGAAAGTTTGTTTTTCTGGTTCGCTTTGTTGTTTGACAACAACCTGCAAAAAGCTCGACACGGTTCGCTTGGGTAACTTATAAATTTGTGCGTCTGTCTCATTGACAGATAGGGGGGCAAAATAAGCACCGGATATCCGTTTTAAATAGGCATCACGATGTTGTTCTGCGACGACAAGCGGCTGGTTTTCGGCATTTGGATCACGTAGTTGATAAGCCATAAAACGATGAAAGCTTTGCGATGCCTGATGTTGTTTATGCCAAGGCAGTAAATTGCGAGAAAAAGTATATCGCCCTAAAAGCTGTTTAGCGAGACTACGCATCTTGGCATTATAAGGCTGTCGTCTAGCCGCTTCAAACATCGTCATAGCGCCTAACAAACCGCCTTCACGACGACTATTATCTCTTACAAAACGAAATGCAATATGCCGGATCGCTTCCAGTGTATCAATATGTGTCAAATAAAGTGTCTGTATTTCATTTAAAGTCAATTGCCAAACGGATTTATTAAGCCATTCTGGTACTGGATTTTCTGTGATGGCCTTGATTTCCGATTGAGGCCGATTCAGCTTTGAAAAAAGATACCCAGGATGGTTGACTTGCCTTGGTGTTCTTGACATCAGACGAACATATAAATTTTCGCTACCCCTCAATTGCAAATCATGTTCACCTTCAGGTAAAGTGAAAGAAGTCACGTTTGGCAATCTTAAATTAAGCTGTTTTTCACCGATGACAAAAGATTGTTGGTAGTCTGAGGGCGTTTCAAACTCTAAAACGTCGCTTGAATCCTCATTTAAGCGGATATCGACGCGATAAGTCTGTGATCTAACCGTATTGTTGTGTGTTGTCTCCAGATCAAATAAACGACTTTCTAAGCGCAGTTGTGCTGGCCCCTCGGCTTTGATATTGACAGGTGTTTCTGCATGAAGCAACCAAAAAGTTTCTTCAAACTGATTCAATCGCTGAGGCACGGCGACTTCTTCAGCCGTATTGAGTATCACTTGGAAGCCCTGAGTGGGTTCAGGAAACAAATACTGTGTGACGGTTTCAAGTTCTTTTGAGATAAAGCGGACATATAAATTGGCATTCGTTTCGATTTGTAATTCATGTTCCCCTTCAGGGATTTTCAGAACCGTTTTTTCCGCACGCCCTAATACCACAGGGTTGCCCTGCATAAAAATGGTTTGTAGGTTATCAACTGTGGTTTCAAATTCTAAAATACGCGTTTTCTGTTCATCTAAGTGGATAGAAAGGCGATAAGCTTGTTGTAAGACGGATTCTTTAGGTGGATAAATATAACGGCTCTCTATGCTTAATTCTGTAGGGCCTGTCACTTTTAAAGTCATCGGTATCCGTTTTTCAAGAGGCCAAAAAGCCATTTCGTTGATTGGCACGTCAGCACCCGGATTGATTTGAGTACTAAAGTGCAAAGTGACAGGCTCCGTCTCAAGTGCAATGTCTTGATATTGTGGCGCGATTTCAGGCATAGCTTGATGACGCGATGTAAACAAAGCCATTGTCACAGCGTACTCTTGTTGTGGTGAGCATCTGATGCGTACTAGCCGAGGTTTACTCAGGTCGGGTGTCAGCAATAAAGAGTGGCCTTCTTTTGCCGGATAAGGGGAAACATCAGCATATAATCCGGTGCCATAAGAAACGGCAATTTCCACGGCATCAACCGGAAAGGGATCATCAGGATTATGGATTCGCAACCAATGCCCTTCAGCTAACCAGACAGTGACAAAGTCATCCGGTTCATCTAATGTGACTTGATACAGGCCCCAATTGCTATTCAATTCTGGCGCGATGCCTTTCACCCAAAGGGGGGCTTCTTTGATATTATCCCAACGCAGGGGCACTTCATGAGGTTGTGATAAGCCAATTTGGATATCTTCTAGGATGGCGTAGCTGTTTAGTGGTGCTAAATGCAGTGAGAAGAGAAATAACCAAGAGTAATAGCGGTTGATAGGTTTCATTTTTTTGAATGGCCTTCTAAATAATGAAGCAGGTGATCTGATAGAACGCTGATATGTGACGCAAAATAAATTTTGCACTCCAAAAACCGCAAAATAAATTTTGCACTAAAATCAAATTTGTACTTAGCTTCGCTGACCTTCGGTTCATTCAATCGAAAAATGCTATAACATCAAATGGGGCAGGTGATCGGATAGAACGCTGATGACGCGGATTGTCATGATCTAGGCTGATTAATCATCATTTTCGTTGCACAAATCCGTTCATTCCCCTGATCCGTTGTACTAATAGATTTATTGCAAACACACACTCAACTTCTGTCGCACGGCCTTATCGTTACGCAGTTTTTGACGTAATGCTTTACTCAATTCAACATGCAAAAACGAATTAAAACGACGTGCCCGCAAATCTTTCGCGTTGCTATTAGTCGTGCCACCTAACTCGCTGATTTCATTAGGATAAATGCGTACTACAAAGCCAGTGAGTTGAGATTTAAAACAGTTACCCATCTCTAATAGGCGCTGAGAAGGGCTTCGAGTTGTCGCACTGAGAATCA
>JAYQWI020000356.1:0-2030 GCA_035871815.2 Candidatus Parabeggiatoa communis | reverse complement strand
GGACGCTCGGATTGTTCGCTCAATGGGTAGCAACTCAAATCAGTCCTGAAACGGAGAGTCAAATCGGTGAGATGTTGCTTCCTATGGTGTTATCTGAGGAAGAAGAAATTGTGGATGACAAACGTCTCCAATACCTTGAGGCACTTTTAGCCTCTTTACCTCAATCTGGTGAAAGCACTAGTTTGCCCCTAACGCTGCATTTAGGCGAAAGTGAGGTGATCAATGCGGCCATTTCAGTCGGGGGACATGTTTTTATTCATACAGCACTACTCGAATTCGTCAAATCAGAAAACGAATTAGCTTTGATATTGGGGCATGAATTAGGCCATTTTCAAACCTACGATCCGGTCAAAAGTTTAGGCCGTTCACTGGTTTTTATCGTCGGTTTCATGGCCGTCGGCTTCGGCACGTCGGAAAGCGGTGGTATACCGGATATTGTTTCAATGGCAGGAGACTTGACTCAACTGAGTTACAGTAGAAATCAAGAACGGGCTGCTGATCATTATGCTTTGTATCGAATCATTAACCGCTATGGACATGGAGGGCACAGCCTGGATTTCTTTGATAAACTTGGAGAAGAGGAAAAGGAACAAGAGATATTACGCTTATCCCAATATTTCTCAACGCATCCTCTGAGTGAGGATCGAATAAAGTATCTTAAAGAAGTAGCCGACGAAAAGGGATGGTATATGGAAGGCGAGCTAACACCATTACCAAAATGGATCGAATGTCCCAATATGGAGCCCTGCGACTTGGAAGAAGAGGAAGGGGATAAAGGGGCGCATTCCAAACAAAAAGGGTCATTATCAATCTCGGTTGAGTACAATGACCGAGTACAACACTCCAATCGCCGTCGCAATAATCAATTTTTAACGAAAATTGGGCCTTCAAGATTTATTGGAATTCAAGATTTATCTTGATAAACAATGCCTTGTGTACATGGGTGCGGCACTATTGTTAACTAAAATACAACTTTCATGCTCGTTTTGAGTTTTACTGATGTTAACATCTATAGTGTCAAAAAAAGGAATTATTAATATGCGATTTATCGCCGCAGTTGAATATATTTTCGTGCTGATATTGTTAGTTTTTTTAGGCGCTTGTCAAGAAAACAAGCAAGTCGAAATCGTTGCTAATCCGCCACCGGCTATGCCAGTGGCTAAAATCCCAAAAAAAGGATCCAATACCTTTCCAGTCACCGAATATGTGCCGCTTAATCAGTGGATACCGTTGGAAAGAAATTTGGACACGTTTGGATTCTACCGAGGAGTCGTTATTTTGCCTCATTTTGTGCATTTTAAACATGATGTGCTGCCTATCACGTTTAAATTGAAAAGCCGTAAATCGGTGGCACAGGTGTCTTTCGATATTTCTGGAACGGGTTCAAAAAAACCATTGTTTGAAACCACCTTAACGCCTGAAGGCGAAGAAGAGGGTTGGGTTTTGTACACTCATCACTTGGACAGTAGAACGTTGGATACCAACAATTGGCCAAATGAACTTATCGCGAGATTTTTCCTGAAAGAGGGTATGGGATCGGTGGCAACCTTTCAATATGTGCAAGCAGAAGCGGTGTTGAGCGAAATTGAGCCAGGGCGTTATGTGGATGAGCGTCTCGTATTCCCCACTCAATTTCTCAAAATGGGATTTTTTATAGACTACCTTTTCGTTTAGGCGATAAATCACTTCGATGCAAAGTAGGTGATATGATAAAACACTGATTCTACTTCTTATGGCCTGATTTAGCGAAGCTTCCCTTCGGTTCCACGCTGATTTTAAATCAATGTTCAAGACAAAATTTTTTGCGTACAAAAGCTTTTGTCTCGAAACCCTTAATCTTATGATAATCTTTCCATTTTTCATTACCCATTGCCTATGCCAAGTATCTACGATTTAAAACCCGCTTTTCAAAATCTATTACGCCCCCTTTGCCGCCGTCTTGCACATTGGGGTATCACGGCTAATCAGGTGACTATCGCTGCTGTGTTGTTATCGCTAGGTATGGGGGCCGCTATCGTCTTGCAACCGCA
>JAYQWI020000355.1:0-3419 GCA_035871815.2 Candidatus Parabeggiatoa communis | reverse complement strand
ATATAACATCAACTGCCATATCTTGTATAAATTTATCCGTTAATTGAATTGGTTTCATAGTAATTTAATACTTTGTTTTAATAATTGGGGTCAGAGTAAAATTAATTTTGAAAGTAAATTAAAAATGAGTGATTAACCTATCTAACGCTTATGTTAAGCGGCACTATGACAAGGATGTAAATTGTCCGCTCCAACGACTGGTTATCATGAGCATAACCAGACTGTATCGACTTGGAGAAGCGTAGTAAGAGTGAAACGTTTCATCAGAATAACACCGCTCTTCAGCCGCGCGGCTTTTTGCGTCGGCTGCATTTTTTTGTTATGTGCTTTATTCAAGGTATGATTTTAACTTTTCGGCTAAATTTTCAGCTTCACCTTTTGAAAGATACGGGACTTTAATGGTTCTTGCCCAAAAAAAACTTTTTCCAGTTACTTCTGACACATTTTTGAATGGCATTGCCTTGATTGCCTCCCCTTTTTTTGGAATTGGGGTAATGAACGTCACGTCTCTATACAATGTGTCTTCATCAGGAGCTTTAATATCACCATTATTAACCCTTGCAGCAGCAACAAGACCAGTCCATTTGTGAGAGAAGAATACTATATCTCCAGAATAAACATACTCAATAAATCTCTTGGCATCACCGAATGCAGCTACACGACGATTTTCAATCATGTACCAAATAGAATCTTTATTGTAGCTTCTATTTGTATCAAAAAGCACTCCTTTAATATTGCCTGGATTCCTGTGCTTATCATATGGCAAAGCAAAGAACTCGAAATATTTTTCGTTTCCTAATTCATAGATGCGATAGGGTAAAAACTCAATTGAAATTCCTTGTTTCTTCCAGTAGTCAACCGCATTTATAAGGCTATCATCTGCCGCACTACCTATAATAAGAAGGTGTTGTTTGTTATTTATTTCTCTGGCATCTAATGTATGTTCAAGGTTAAACGCCTCTTGATGTGCTTTGGTTAATTCGACTTCTGTACCTGCGTATTTTTGATATTTTTCTTGTAATTTAGCGTAACTCCATTGTCCTGAGTCTTGAGCATATCGCAAGGCTTGGTGAACCGCTCCTTCACCAGCAGAGCCACGTTTTAGCTCAAAAATTATTAGTTCACCTTTCTCATTTAGGGCATAAATATCAGCTTCTGCTTGATATTGCCTTTCTTGAAAAATTGGCATCAGGCTTGAATCTTCAAAAAGGATATCAAGTATGCTTTTTGCAATGAGTTCTTCTAAATCTTTCTCAAGGTTTCCGAAACTAGTAAAGTCCTTGAATGCTACTGGCTCAAGCTTGTCAAATTTTCCGTTTGATGAGTCTAATTTATACAGCATAGATAATTTTCCTTTGGCACATAATACCCAATGTTGAGCGGCACTTTCCATGGACGTAAATTGTCCACTCCAACGCCTTGTTAAAATAAATAATTGGGGTCAGAGTAAAATTAATTCCCTCAAAACACACAATAGCATTCCTCAGTCAAACAAATCAATTGCCTGAGTGCGCTTATGTAAACCACGTAGCCAACTTGGCTACGATATCAATAGAGTCAGCAGCATAAGCCAACTCAATTAAAGCGATCTTAAAAGTTACCGATTTAGTTAGTGCATGAGTATAACGAATTGAAAAATAATCGAATAAACCCGCTATGATATTGATTAAAATAACAAGATAAAACATGACAACAATCTATGACACGAAACTTGACGTTTTCTGTTTAGATACGTTGCCTACTTTTTGTCGTCTATTAATCATACTTCACTTGGTTACAGTATGAATAGAGTCAACAGTGTATGCCAACTTAACTAAGAACTCAGTTATCAGTTATCAGTTATCAGTTATCAGTTAAATA
Organism: Candidatus Parabeggiatoa communis; assembly: GCA_035871815.2. Taxonomy (GTDB): domain Bacteria; phylum Pseudomonadota; class Gammaproteobacteria; order Beggiatoales; family Beggiatoaceae; genus Parabeggiatoa; species Parabeggiatoa communis. The sequence continues at coordinate 1,559 of JAYQWI020000355.1, read as the reverse complement.
CCATACTTTTAAGAGGCCAATCATAAAGGATTGCCTATACCTAATTCAATATCAATAATTTTTGCTGTTGTCAAGTATCGGTAATATTTTTAGATCATTTCATACAAGGCTCTATCATCTTTAACAAGTGATAGATAGTTGTCAAGCTTTTTTTCAATTTTTGGAAATATTTTTTCTTCCCCCTTTCTCATTTCAAGTTGGGTTCTCTTTCAAGGGGTTGTATCTGTTTGTCGCTACACAAACTAATTATAAACCTCGCCGTAATGCTTGCCCCCGCGGAAACCACTATAACACCGGTCATCATGCTGATATTCTATGTTATAACCCACTCGCCATCCGGCAAAAGCAATATTGATCGCGCAAACATAATACACTTGCTCAGTTCTACGCGCTTTTGTGCCCTTGGGTTAATCTTTTGCGTTTATTGATTATGTGGGCAATGTGTGTGCCATAATTTAAAATACTTTAATTTCAATGAGTTAAAAAATGGTGCTTTAAAAATTCATCTCAAAAATGATTGATATTATTTTTCAATAGTTTACGATTAGGTTTTTTCATCATAAATTCATCATAATGATCTTATACGGGACCAAAATCCGTAACCTATTGATTTATTGTCAGTGTGGCCCTTGAAAATCTTTTTAAATATCGGGAGTTGCGGTTATATGATATACCCACACATAAAATAAAGTTTAAGAGACAGGGCGAAGCCTAAGGCACTTTCTCTTTCGATTCAAAAGCGTCGAAAGCGTCGAAAGCGTTTATTTTTTTGATGATCGAAATGGGTATATTATTTTGACGCTCCTTCCTTGGCTCACTGTTATATATGAATCACAAAAAAAATTGATCACCATAAAAATGCACTTCGCCATATTTTAGTTTAAACTTTTAACGAACTATGATGTACGTGTGAACGTTAAAAACAATTAATTAATCTATTCACATTCAAGCCCTTGAGGGTTGTTAAAATCAATCCCGTACTCTACACTAATATATCAATTTCCCTTTCATTGAAAACTCAGGAGATTTAATCATGTTACGTTATTTACTCCCTTTAATCTTATTTGTCGTATTAGCGGTTTTTTTATACATTGGCTTAGGTTTAAACCCGACTGATATCGGTTCTACCCGCATTGACAAACCCGCGCCGGCCTTCACCTTGCCACAACTTGATGATGCGACTCAAACACTCAGTCATCAAGACTTTAAAGGCAAAGTCTCACTTTTGAATGTCTGGGCCTCTTGGTGCGGCACTTGTCGTTATGAACACGCCTTATTGATGCAACTGGCTAAAGAAGGTTACACGATCTATGGCCTCACTTATAAGGATACCGTAGCAGAAGCCAAAACGGTACTCATGCGAACAGGTAATCCTTATACTGCTAATGCTTTTGATGAAAAAGGGTTCGTCGGCATGGATTGGGGCGTAACAGGCACACCAGAAACCTTTGTGATTGATAAACAAGGGATAGTGCGCTACAAAATCGTAGGCCAATTAACTTTTCAACTTTGGCAACAAAAAATCAAGCCACTGATTCAAGCCTTGGAAAATATATAAC
>JAYQWI020000354.1:0-2520 GCA_035871815.2 Candidatus Parabeggiatoa communis | reverse complement strand
TTCTTACATTTAGCCCCAAATAGTGAAATTTTTCTGGCTGTCAATTTTCCTGTGATACAAGAAAAAATTATTTTTTGCATGAAATCAATGGGTTGAATCCATCTAAATCGCTTCATCACAGGAAAATTGACAGCCAGAAATTTTTTGAACAATTTATCAAAAGGACTCAATTTGCCCTGATACCGCATTTTTGCGGGTATCAAATATCCAATGAACGTGCTAATTCAAATTAAAAACAAACATCAACCCATTTTGGTGGTAAGTTAGGAAGTCTGGAATAAGTTAGGATATCTGGAATATGAATTTAGAACAAGTCATTAGCAAAATAGATTTTCACTCTATGAATTCAGAATATGAAAATCATATTGCCAAATATTTTACAACACTTCATGAAACTCAAGATGCGATAAAGCTATTATTAACATTTTTAACTCACGAAGATTATAAAGTCAGAATGTTGGGGCTACGTTTGGTGAGACGTAGAGTAAGAAATAATAAAATATTATTGGAAGTCATTAAAAAAAGTTTTATGATTGAACGATTGAACGAGTTGGGAAAATGGTACTTTGCCATCTTATCGCAATACCCAACTTCTTCTTTTATCAAAAAACTAGAGAGTGAAATCTTGGGAAGGCGAGACGATAGCTTTATGCTGAGACATCTTCGAGCTTTGCAATTGCGACTTGCTCATGGAGGTAGAAAAGAAAAAGAAAAATATAAGGAGTTTAAGCTATTTCTTAATGAACATTCTGAATTGATAGCCAGGTAGGGTGGGCAAACCTAACCATTAATTTCATTAATACTTACAATCGTTTGCCCACCCTCCTTTTTCTGGCTCCAACGTAAAAGCGTTGGCGCCCGTTTTTATCCCTTCTCTTTCCTTTTCCACTCACACCCCCAAAACGCCTTTAAACCCCTCGCCAAAATTCCAAGTTGCTCGACCTCGGACCTTTGCTCTAATTTGGGCAGCATCACGCAAAAAGCTGAAACGGTTGAAGGCGTGACCACCCTATAACGATGCTGGCAACCTCATCCGAGAACGGCGTGGAAAAGGGGGCAGATTAGTCACTGAATACGAATATAACACCGACAACCAACTCATATCAGTCATCAAAGAGGGACAAACTTTTCAATATCAATATGATGCCATCGGCCGCCGTATCAGCAAACAAGATGCCTTTGGAAAAACGGAGTTTCTCTGGAATGGCGACGTTTTACTTTTTGAAACCCGAAACCAGATTCACAAAACGTACATCTATCGAATATTGGGATAGTGGTTTTGGTGAAGCTGATCTGCCAGACGGGGTATTTACGAAGTCAAATGAACCTGGTGCTTATGGTATTGGAGTCAATTTATTAGAAAAATTTAACCGTTAAAAAGATAGGTGCAAAATGAAAAAAGGAAGCGGAAAACAAGTACTTAATAAAATACTTGATGCTCTCTCAACAAAGTTAATCAATAACAAGGAACTAAGCTTGGCAACTCAAAAATTGCGTGCTGGTCTTTTGCTTCATGGTTCTACTTCTGAAGAGAAGTTTGAATTAGTCAGTAAATTAGTTTGGTCTAGCTCACATCATGATGATACAGGAAAAGTCTGGCGTCAGGGTATAGCGTTGAAAAATGGAAATATCTTTGTATCTGATATTTTTGAAACAATCATTGAAAATGAAACGTTAAAAGAAAGTGTAATGAAGGAATATCCTGAACTGAGTTCAATGGACTACGATGCTGCTATGTTCGCAATATGGTTAGTCATTTCAAGCGTACAAATGTTTACTGAACTTTTACCTGTTGAAGTGGATGATGATGATATTGATCTAGATGAGTGGGTTTCTGCTGTTATAGCAAAATTTAATCTTCATTTTGGTTTGTAATGTTAGCTGGTAGCCGGTGTTGAATTTATGAAACACCGGTTATTTATCCACGCACTCTTGGCCATCTTACCGAAGCCAGCAATGAACATCGCACGCTCAAGTTTGAGATGCCCTTGGCAATTTAATTCGAGAACATCAAAACGACGCTATTATACAACATGAATACGATGTCTTAGGAAATCGTGTTCGCACAATATTACCAGATAAACAAATCCTTTCCTACCGCCATGACAGGACTTTACAATCGGATTCAACTCAATGGACAAACTACAACACCGAAAACCAACTAATCCAAGTCATCAATCAATGCCAAGTTATCACTTATAAATATGATGCTTTAGGCCGTCGCATTAGCAAACAAAATGCGTTTGGAAAAACGACGTTTTTCTGGAATGGCGACGTTTTGCTCGTAGAAACTCGCAACAATATCCATAAAACATACATTTATGAACCAGACTCATTTAAACCATTAGCTCTCCTTCAAGGCGGTGAAGTTTATTATTACCATTTAGATCTTCTTGGCACACCACAGGAAATGACGGATGTTAAAGGTGAAATCGTCTGGAATGTGCGTTACAAGGCTTATGGTAATGTGGTACGCAAAGAGGTTGAGCGGATAGAGAATAATCTGCGGTTTCAGGGGCA
>JAYQWI020000353.1:0-22057 GCA_035871815.2 Candidatus Parabeggiatoa communis | reverse complement strand
CCCGTTTATTTTTTCATCAGAGAGGATTTAGAAACGACTTATGAGGTGAGGGCTATAGCAGAAGGTGGCTTTGCCCTGTTTAAAAATGGTGCCCAACAAGTTCCTGCCTATTCTGAACCTTTCATAGAAGGCGTTCAAAATATGCAGATTCGCTATGGTATTGATGGGCCTGATGATGATAATGCACCAGAGCGGTATACCACACAGCCAACAGGGGGAACGGTGGTGAGTGTGCGTCTAACCTTGTTAATGCGGACGGCTCAGAAACGGGGGATTGGAAAGCCGAGAGATAAAACTTATTTACTTGATCCCGATGTCAGTTATAACCCGCGTAAGAATAATAAGCTTGAAGAGGGTTACCGTCATCGTTTGTTTACTACGACGGTCAACGTCAGGAATAGTCTGCTTTAATAAACCGACAACAGGAGGCGACGTTTTTTCTGCCAATATATCATAATAAATAGAAATGATAGCGTCGAAAAGATCATGAAAACTCATTTACATTTCTCTATCATACCGACACCAAGTCACCAAGAAGGGGCGGTGCTGATCACCTCATTAATATTATTGGTGATCATCACCATGTTGGGGGTGAGTGCCATAGAAGCGACGAAACTTGAAACGAGAATGGCCGCTAATACCCGAGAATATAACCTTGCCTTTCAAATTGCACAAAGTGGGATCGATCACACCTTCCGTACTTATGAGGAACAGCCAGAAATGCTGTCAGGAATGCCTGACGACAAATGGCTGAGCAAACCGCCCGAAGCCAAGACTAAAGAATTTGAAAGCATTAACATCGGTTCAGGTACAGCACGCTTTCGCGTCATGAAGTCAAGTAAACAAGTCGATTATGGTTCAAAGGTGAGCCGATATTTTATCATCGAAAGCACGGGGTGTACGAAAAAGAATTGCAATAATGGCGTTAAAGCGGTGATAGTGGGGGGTATGGAAACAGAACAAGCTAAAGACCCAGAGGTGCTTCAAAAGCGAGGTGAGGATGAGTCTCAACTCCCAATAGAATGTGAAACGGCACCGAGTTCGGCAGGTTGTTTAGGTGCGATCAAAAAAGTGTGTAGCACGAGTTTTTCTCCAAATAAATGTCGCATAGACTTAGAAGAAGAACGTCAAAATAAACTCTGATTATCAATTATCAATTCCACACAAAAGTTTTTGCGCGCAAAAACTTTTGCGTGGAACCGAAGGTTCGCAAAGCTAAATAAGTTTAATCAGTCGGCCATCAGCGTTCTATCCTGTAAGACTTTAAACCGCCATGACCTACATTGCACCACTCTCCAATTGACAAAACAATAAAAAATAATTATGACCTCGGAACCCAGTCTCATGAAAGAACCCAGTCTCTTCACACACCAATAATTGGAGAATCACCATGAAATTTTGTACCTTACTGATTTCCTTAACATTGACTCTATTAGCAGGTTTATCTACGTCTGTTTTTGCGGACGATACTGAGATCTATGTTCGGAAAGTTGAAGCCGTTGACGAATCAACTCGCCCTAATATGTTATTTGTCTTAGATAACTCAGGGAGTATGAATGAATCCCTCAGAAATGAGAATACTGGGATCCCTACTGGTGAACGACGCATAGATGTCTTGAAGGAAGCATTGGTTAAAATGCTTGACAACGCGACCAACGTCAATGTTGGGTTAGCACGTTTTGCCTCGCTGATCAAAAATAATGATCCTAAAAATCCGCATGTGAATGTGCCTATCCTGTTTCCAGTTACTCATATTGATGCTAACATCCATGATATGGATGGCGAAGAAGACGATAGCATCATGGATGCCTCGATGTCCATTGCTCAAAGTTCGGATGATGCCGAGCAAAACTTAGGTAGCGGCAAAATGACTTTGAACGATCCAGAATTGCAAATGGTTCATATCCTCACAGAAGAAGAACCCAATGGCATTAAAGTGGTGCAAGAAATTCAAGAGGCTGCTGATGATGCTGTAGAATTTATAGAAGATTCAAATAAAGTCAGACCTTGGGATACGCCTATCATTTACTTAGGAACCGATCCAGATAAAGGGGAGACTTTGGTCGGATTGCGCTTTAAAGAACTGGGTATTCCCAAAGGTGCAACGATTGTAGATGCTAAAGTCGAATTCATGAGTGATGATGCTTATGACACTGAGGTACAAATCGTGATTTCTGGTGCGGCTAATGATGGGGTTACGCCGGTTAAATGGTCATCTCCCCCTATTGTGGGTGATCCATCAGGTACTCCTTTTGGCAATACCCAGGGGTATCTTAGTGGCGAGGGTTATCCAAAAGATGGGAAAAATTTTCCGCCAACCAGTACGTCGGTTACTTGGAAACCAGATAAGATAGAAGCGCCAGGGCAACGCTTTAAGACAGATAATATTGGTGGAATCATACAAGAAATTGTCAAGCGGGATGGTTGGCACGATCATAATGGCTTGGTTTTATTATTGAAAAAAGCCTCTAGTTCCTCCGCTGATGCCAGAAGAGGATTTTATACCCGGGATTCTAGCGAAGACCCCCCAAAACTGCGCGTGTGTTGGACATTACCTGAAACGAAGATTAGCGTGATTTCAGGTTGGGATACGCAAACAGAATCGGTGGTTACCCAAAACCAGCTTGCTGAAACCGAGAATACTCAAAAATTCAATGATCAGCACATTCGTTTAGGTAAACAGCTCAATCAAAATTATTTAGGAGGCGGAGACGAAACCTTAGTCGGTATTCGATTTGAGGCAATGCCCCTTCCCCAAGGCGCTAAAATTATTGAGGCCAAGCTCACTTTTACGCATCAAAGTGGATCAGAACCGGAAGCGGGTAAGGAATTACTGAATTTATTAGTGTCTGGTGATAAATCGCCTGATGCTGAACAATTGACTCAATATAAACAAGGCGGTAAAGTTTCGGAACGTCTGAAAACAAATACCTTTGTCACCTGGGATGGTGTGCCTGAAACCGACGTGGGTGAGGATCCTGAAATCGGTAAGCCATTCACTCTCGCCGATCCTCAGTTAGCGGCTATTTTACAGGAAATTACTGATCAGCCTGACTGGAAAAGCGGTAATGATGTGGCTTTCATATTTGAGAGAAATGGTGAGCCTGATGCACCCAATACCGGCTTTAGAAGAATTGTGGGTTCACGGGATCATTATCTAAAATCGAGCGATAACAGCTTGGTTAAAGTTGACAAGGCTGAAATTGAACCCAATGAAAATACCTTGCCAAGATTGCAAGTGAAATTTTCTGTCGGCTTGCTTGAAGAAACCGAGATTAAAAATCCTGATTTGGATAAGCAAATAGTGGGTTTACGCTTTGAAGCGGTGGATATTCCTCAAGGGGCTACCATAACAAGTGCGGCCATTCAATTTGTCAGTGGCCCTGATACATCTGGACCGGCTAAGCTGATTATCAAAGCGGAAAATGCGGCTAATGCTAAAACGTTCACTGAAGAGAACAATAATATTTCAAACCGGCCGACGACTCGGGAATTTGCCAGTTGGGATATTGAAGCGTGGACTGAGGGGGTGACTTATTCCACACCCGATCTCAAACGGGTTGTGCAAGAGGTCGTTAATCATTCTGATTGGTGTGGTGGTGAGGGGGGGCTTGCCTTTATCATCTCGACTGACAGTGGAAACCCGTTACGCAATGTGAAATCTTACGATGACAGACCCGGATATGCCCCCGTATTGAAGGTAGAATTTGATTCCAAAGACATTAAGGGTAATGGCTGCGTTAACCAAAACTTCATTGGGCAAATTGCGGCTGAGAATGACGATGCGGAACAAAAAATGTCCGGCGGCGAAGCCGGTTTGGTTTATCTGGCCAGTGATGCCTTAGAATTTCCGGTTCGTGGCGGTGAAGCACGCTTAGCCGGTCTTCGTTTTAATGACATTCCTATTGGCAAAAACGCTACCATTCTTAAAGCGCAGCTGATTTTGACCGCTCGAAATGATGGTGATAAAAACACTCTTGCTAATATCTGGGGTGAAAAGTCCGATAATGCCAATGTGTTTACTAATAATGATCATGACTTAGGCAAGCGTCTTAAAACGACAAAAACAGTGGCTTGGGCACCGGGCCCTTGGGAAAGAAACAAACTTTACCGTTCCCCCGATATCAGTCCCATTATTCAGGAAATCGTTAACGAAACGGATTGGGAGATTTATAACAGCCTTGCCCTTTTGCTCGGCGGGAGCACTGGCCAGCGAGATATTTCCTCTTTTAGGGCTGGGCCCACTTCGGCTGCCAAGTTGCTGATTCAAGTGAAAGGTTATTTGGGCGAAAGCGGACAAGGGGACTTGATGACGGTGCGCCGTCGTTTAAAGAAAATTGTCAAGAAAATGGAAATTCCGCCAAGTACGACACCCATTGTTGATGCTTTGTATGAGTCTGCACTGTACTTCCGAGGTGGCCAGGTTGATTATGGTAAAGATCGTCATAATCAAGCCGAATACCTTGTCAGTCACCCAGCCACCTATAGCGGTGGTGGTAGCATTGTGCGCGACGATAAGTGTAAAATCAATGTCAAGCCACTTGATGAGAACTGTGCAAGTGAAAAAATTACAGGCCAGCCAATCTACGATAGTCCTATCAAGTCCAGTTGTCAAACTAACCACATTATCTTCCTATCAGATGGTATTGCGACTCGAAACACGGCTGAAGATAAAGTGAAACAACTGCTCAGTTTGAATAACTGTGTCAATGATTATCCTGATCCAGATGATCCAGAAAATGGAGAGTCTATTAAAGTCCCTTACAGCGGGAAATGTGGTATTGAAATGGCTGACTTTTTGTACAACCAGGATCATCTCAATAAGAGACAGAACACTGAAAACACTGAGAACAATATCACAGTTCACACCATTGGCTTTCAGTTGGGAACAGCGTGGCGTGTTAAATATCTTGATGAGCAGGATAAAGATGTTTACAAAAAGGATGGTATTTACTACTATGATAAAGAAGGCACCAAGGAGGTGCCCAACGATCTTGCTGTTCAAAAGGATGGTTATGAAACAAATAGCAATGGTACCAAGCAAAATGAACAAGCGGTCAAATACCTCAAAAGACTGGCTTCTGTTAGCAAAAGCGGTGATAAAAAGAGAAATTTTTATCCCGCTGATACGGTTGAGGATTTAACCAAAGCCTTTGAAGATATTACGGCCCAAGCCATGACCACCAGTTCTTCATTTGCCGCTCCCGGTGTTTCAATTAATAATTTCAATAGCTTAGAACATAATGAAGAGGTGTACTACGCTTTGTTTGAACCTGGCCAGTATCGGTATTGGAAAGGCAATGTCAAAAGATTTCGCATCAGTGAAAAAGGAGAGGTGCTTGATAAATCGGGTAATGTTGCGCTGGAAAATAATCACATCAAAGAGGGTGCAATCGATTTTTGGGACGAGAGTAGTTCCTCCACAGATCAGGGCGGGACAGTCCTCAAAGGTGGGGTTGGCAGCCAGTTAAATAATATCGGAAGTGCTGGCCGTAATATTTATACTTATCTTGGCGATGCGTCGCCGGGTAATAATCATGAGATCAATCTGGCCCGATATCCGATTGAGGTCGTCTCTGGTGATGAGGATTTTGATAAGGCTTTGACTCAAGCATTATTGGGTGATGATATACCAGAGGATGAAGCATTGGCTGAAGAAGCGCGTCACTATCTGATCAAATGGATCCGGGGTGAAGATGTGAGTCTGGTAGAAGGCGTGGCCAGCAGCGGTAGCGATGATCGTTGGATGTTTGGCGATCCCTTACACAGTACCCCCAAGATGATCACTTATGGCGGGGATGAACACAACCAGAAAAACAAGTTGTTTGTGGGAACCAATGATGGCCTCATAAGGATGTTAAACACCGATAGTGGTAAAGAAGAATGGGCTTTTTTGCCGCAAGAACTGTTGCCTCTACAAAAAATATTGGCCGAGAATCCATCGGGTGTAGACCGGATTTATGGGGTTGATAATACACCGACTTTTTGGATCAATGATGGAAACGATAACGAAATCAATCCTGAAGCAGGTGATTTTGTGAAGATGTTTATGGCTATGCGGCGCGGCGGGCGGAATATTTATGCCCTTGATGTGACGGGTAAGAAGGGTAGTCTGGGTTCTCCTCCCAAACTGATGTGGGTTATTAAAGGGGGTGAGGGTGATTTTGAAAAACTGGGGCAAACCTGGTCTTCTCCCAGACCCACAGTGGTCGATCCCAGTTATTGTCATGTTATCAATGCTAATGCACAGGGCTGTATTGTGTTATTGTTTGGCGGCGGTTATAACCCCACTCAAGATGAAGGCGTGAGCAAAATCAGCACCGAGGCGAGCCGTATGGGTAATGCGATTTATATGGTTCATGCCGAGACGGGTCAACTGTTATGGTGGGCCAGTAGTGCCGATGAGGCGGATTTGGTACTGGAAAAGATGACCTACTCGATTCCGTCTGCTGTGACGATGCTAGATAGCGATAGTGATGATAATACCGATCTGATTTATGTGGGCGACATTGGTGGCCAAGTCTGGCGGATTGAGTTATTAGGGAAGGAAAAAACGCGGGGTGGCCGCCTAGCTTGGGTATCAGAAAAGCAAAATATTGATGTCGCTAGAACAGAGAGACGCAGTTTCTTTTATCCCCCTGCGATAACTGATATCAAAGGAAAATATGTGATAGCCATGATGAGTGGAACACGTCCCCATCCCTTATATGGTGGCAATGATGTGCGTGATCAGTTTTATGTCTTTCGAGATCAAAAGTGGGATGAAGATAAGAATGAACTCCGAACCCTAACCCCTGAGAAAAATATGGTCGATGTGACTGGCTGGAGTGAGGGTAGCCAAGTCAACTTGATGGAACTTGATGGAGATAAGCAAGGTTGGTATTTGAACCTAGCCGATGGCGGTAGCGGTAGTGCTCTCTCTTGGATTGGTGAAAAGGGGATAACGACACCAATGATTGTAGATGAAATGGTGGTTTTCACGACTTATGTACCTTCTCAAGGGGAAAATGATGCTTGTCATTTTAATGAAGGTGAGAGTCGATTATATATACTTTTCCTGCTCAGTGGCGGCCCAGCTTATGATGTGATCAACGAAAAATTTGATACCAAGGAAAAGGGAGACGAGACTTCTGATCGTTTTATACCAGGTGGTGATGGCCCTGGTGGTGGCCCTGTTATTGTTCGCACACCTGGCACTGGAAATCGAACCGAATTGTCTAGTAAGACTAATTTCGGCTCTCCCCCGGTTACACGGACTTTCTGGATGCAAAAAGAAGGGTGTGGTTTGTAAATGAATTTTATGGCCTGGGCAACCACAAGGGATTGGCCCGACATTACGCACGCCTAAAGGGGCAATCTGTAAGGGTTGCCCAATTAATACTATAACGCCTGTAAGGTTGTTGATAACTGATAACTGATAACTGATAACTGATTAAAATGAAGAGATTAAAAGCCTTTCAAGGATTTACACTGGTAGAATTAATGGTTACCGTAGCCATTATAGGCATATTGGCGGCTGTGGTTTATCCTTCTTATCAATCTCAGGTGAAAAAAACACGTCGCTCTGATGCTCAAGCGGCTTTAGCTGAATTGACAGCATTGCAAGAGGAAGTTCGTTATCAGAAGGGTAGTTATGCTGCCGAGATTGCTTCGCTCAATTTAGAGGCGAATGGGTTTGAAAAAAAGGATTGTAATGGTAGAAATACGGAGGAATTCCGTTCTAAAGACTGTTATTATATTTTATCCTTGAATCAGAAAGGTGACGATGGCTTCATACTGAGAGCGACGGCAGCTGGGCCTCAAATAACGGATGAGCAGTGTAAATTCTTTTCATTGGATGATCTGGGCAATAAAAATGCAACCAGTGATAATTGCTGGTATTAATGGTTAATGGTTAATGCAAAATTCTTTGATATAAACCCGTTAGAACGAGAGGATTTAAACCCGTAAGGGTTTTGGGATTAACGCTTATGGGCTCCGCCAATTTGCAAATTAAAATTCAAGAAAACTTGATCTCGCCGAGCTTGAACCAAGTTGATCGAACGAAACTTGGAACAAAGTTTGTACTAACCCCAAGATTAATTATTAATTAATAATTAACTTAAACCAGCTATCTTGAACACGCCGGAAGCTGGTATTTTTTTGCCAAAAACGGTGTATTTGACAGAATCACTCGATTATGAAATCTCTTAAAAAAAACGTGGTAGGATTAGGATTGTTATTGTTCCCTATTTTTGTCGGTGCTGAAATAATAGCTGAGGAAAGGCCGCGATTTGATGTTGCCAATTTACCCAGCACCACTAGTGAATGGCAAAACTTCACTTACGATAGTAAGTCGTCTAAGGCACAGCGAATGGCGTACACCTACGACAACCGGGAGCGCGAAAAAGCCTTAGCACAAAAACAGTTTCGCACTCGCTTATTAATTTCGGGTTTGACGTTGAGTACAGCATTTTACGGATACGTTTCTTGGTGGGATAAAAGTGCTTCAACATTTCGTGTGAGAGATGAAGGTTGGTTTGGTGCCGATACACCAAATGGCGGGGCCGATAAATTGGGACATGCCTTTTCTTTTTATGTCAGTACTCGCTTGATGACGAATGGTTTTCAATGGGCCGGGCATAATCGAAAACAAGCGGCACAGTTGGCAAGCTTGACTTCTGGTGTGTTGTCGCTAGGCGTTGAAATTATGGATGGTTTTACTGAAGAATATGGGTTTAGCACTGAAGATTTAATGATGAATTTGTCTGGTATCGGTTTAGGGGCAGTGCTTGAATCTTATCCGCAATGGGATGATTTGCTTGATATTCGTATCAAGTATTGGCCTTCTGATGATGCGAGAAGATTACAGGATTATGATCCCGTTGCTGATTATTCAGGCCAAACTTATTTGTTGATTACCAAAGCCAATGGTATACCAACACTACGTCAATATCCGTTTTTGCGCTATTTGGAATTAGCCGTGGGATATGGTACCCGAGGTTATCAACCCAATGATGGCACAGATACTCAACCGACATCGCGCAATCTCTATTATGGCTTGTCGTTAAATTTGTCTCAATTACTTAATGACACGCTATTTAAAAAGCACAATAAACCGCGCACTCAAAAAGTGACGGAAAACGTGTTGGAATATCTGCAAATGCCGGGAACCGCTTTGCTATTTAAGCATCAGCTTCAGTAGTTCAAAATCGGTTTGATTGGTGGGCTTTGATTGGTGGGCAACGCCAACCCGAGCGCATTCCCAAAAGCAAAATAAATTGGGTTTGAAAAGAGCAGCAAAATAAATTGGGAACGAAAAGTAGCAAAGCAGCAATAATAAATTTGGTTTGAAAATCGGGCCAAAGCAGATTGATAATGAATGACCCTTTTTTTAGAAATGCGCCCCGCCCACCCTACATTCAAAGTCTACCGCGCACTCAAAAAGGTTTGATTGGTGGGCAACGCCCACCCTACGATTTAAAACCCTTTATACATTTGTTCAATTTGGGCCTGATAGTGTTCAATTATCTGCGCCCGTTTCATTTTTAAAGTGGGTGTTAATAAGCCATTATCCACTGTCCAAGGTTCAAGAGACAATGAGACGCGACGAATTTGGGCTGTCGCCGGGAAATCTTTGCTCTGTTTGCCAATACGTGCCAAGATCGCTTGATGCACTGATTTTGCTTGAAAACTTTCAGCTTGATCTGGATTAACCTTTAAACTTGTGGCATAACTTTGCCACTGTTCGACATTTAAAACCACTAATGCACTGAGAAACGGCTTGCCTTCTCCAATCACCATGACTTGATCAAAAAGTGTGTCAGTGCTTATACACATTTCCAGATCAGCAGGCGGGACTTTTTCAGCGTTGCCCATCACAATAATCTCTTTGATACGTCCAGTAATATATAAATGTCCTTGTTCATCCAGACGCGCTTTATCCCCTGTATGTAGCCAACCGGCTTGATCAATGATTTCCTCAGTGGCGATGGAATTTTTCCAATACCCTAACATCACATACGGACTTTTACTCAACAATTCATCGTTTTCCCCCAATTTGACTTCTACCCCTGGTATCGTGGTACCAATACTTGCAGGCACATTATCGTCTGGACGATTCACACTGATGACGGGACTGGTTTCTGTCAAACCATAACCTTGTACAAGATTTAAACCTAAGCCTATAAACACTTTGGCAATCGTTGGCGACAAAGCGGCGCCGCCACTTATCGCTAAACGCATCCGGCCGCCTAATTTATTTAAGACAGGGGTTGCGACTAAACGGCGCAATAGAGGCCATAGTAATAACTGAGGATGCCAACTTGTTCGCCCTTGACGATATTCAAAGCGTCGCCAACCAACTTCAACAGTCAACATGAACAATTTTTGAGCCAGTGCCGATTTTTTGTCTAACTGATTTTGAATTTTGGCATAGACTTGTTCATAAATACGCGGAACAGAAATCAGTATGGTTGGGCGCAAAGTTGTCAAATCTATGCCCAGTTGTGAGATAGAACGTGCGTAAGCGACGCTTACCCCTACAACCATTGGTAAATAATAGCCGTCTGTGCGTTCGAATGTATGTGAGAGGGGTAAAAAAGATAAAAAGAGATCGTCAAGTTTAAAATTCAAACAACTGGCCGCAGATTGGGCATTGCTGAGCATGTTGCGGTGACTGAGCATCACGCCTTTAGGGCGGCCCGTTGTGCCAGAGGTATAGATAATGCTTGCTAAATCGTCAGACGGGCATTCTTCAGCACGTAGCGAATAAGTCTTTTCATTAGGTAACCACTGATCAAGGGCCTGTAAGCGTGAATCGAAAAACGCTTTGTCATCAATGGCTTGTATGGAAACAATGCGCGTTAAAGAAGACAGTTTATCGCGCGCGGTGTACAAACGTTTCCATTGCATTGCCCCTTCTAATAACAACAATTTGACATCCGCTTCTGCGATAATATAAGCGACATTATCAGGCCGATCATCGGTATACAAGGGAACAGTCACTAAGCCTAAACCAAGCGCCGCTTGATCGAACATCACCCATTGTGGACTATTACGCAACATAATGGCGATCCGATCACCCGGTGCCAGATTTTCTAATGCCAAAGCGGCTTGCCAACGTGCGACATGCGCTGACATATCGGCCCAAGTTAAGCTTTCCCAAACGTTGTTCTTTAGCCCGTAACGATAAGCTATAAGCTGTGGAGTACGTTTAACACGCTCACGAAACAAGCCAGGCAAAGTTTGTGCTTGTTGTGCTGTAATTATATCTTGTCTACTCATTTTTTTATCCTTGATGATTGTTCACTGATAACTGATAACTGATAACTGATAAAAATGTTTTTCCGCATTTTTGAGAGTTGAGTTAAAATTGTTTTTGATTAGCAGCTAGTAAAGACAAATCGCAAATCGCAAATAAAAACGTTATCATCATAAAAGTTTAAAAAAAATAGAACGCTGATGATGCTGATTTATCATGACACCACGCAAAATTTTTTGCGCGCAAAATTTTTTGCGTGAAACGCTGATTAAATCTATGATAATTGATGATGAAAAATAGAACGCTGATTAAACTGATGATGGCCTGATTAAAACTGATTATAAAAAAATCAGCGTAAATCAGCGTTCTATCATATCACTTCACGGGCCTGTAGGGGCGAACCTTTATTATCGCCCTCTATTGGCTATTCGCTATTCGCTAATAGCTATTGTGTTTGTTATTTTGGAGATATTTTGAATATGTTTAAATTGATTACACATTCGGTAGGGCGAGTCCTCAGCTTGGGAGTCATTGTATTACTGAATGGCTGTCCCGTAGTCCCCGTTACCGAACCTGGCATACCAGAGTCGCTTCCTCATGAGCTTGATACCGCCAGTTATCACATTGTTAGGCCTGGTGAAACCCTATATGGTATTGCTACACTCTATGGGCGCGATTACAAAGAAGTTGCTGACTGGAATGAGATTGCTTCCTCTTATAAACTCACGCCTGGTCAACGTCTGCGAATTGATGGCCCTAAAAAGCGTCTGGCAAGGCCTTTAAACCCTGAAGCGGGTATTCCTGTGGAAACACCGCCGCCACCTGTGTCAACGCCCATCTCCCCCCTACCACCGGTTGTCGAACCCAGTTCACCGCCACAGAGTGCTGAAGGAATCCATATTGTCGAAGCCGGTGAAACTTTGTATGCCATTGCTAGGCGCTATGGACAAAATCCAGGTGATGTTGCGACTTGGAATAATATCGAAGCACCTTATAGCCTAATGGTGGGACAAACTTTAGTGGTTTCGCCTTCAAAAGGATGGGATTCGTTATCAACACCCCTGCCCACAGAACCCACGGTGTTTGAACCTGAACCCAGTTCACCTGCGGATGGATATCGAGATTATCATACCGTCCTACCTGGTGATACCTTGTATAAAATTGCTAAACATTATGGTTTTGCTCTAGCTGAAATCGCTGGATGGAATGGCATAGAACCGCCTTATAATTTGTCTTTGGGACAAAGTTTGCGCGTCAGTCCGCCAGATACGGATACCATAACGCCGTCTTCAAATTTCTCTCCTTCTGATACTTTTGATGACGATGAGGACAGTTCGGCTTATCACTTTGTTGCGATGGGAGACACGTTGTACAGTATAGCCCGACGTTATGGGCACAGTGTTCAGGATATAACGCAGTGGAATAACTTAAGCTCTTCTGGCTTGTCATTGGGACAAAAATTACGGGTTACGCCACCATCAACAATGATACCAGGACTCACAACACCAGACAGCAGCTACCTACGTCCTGTTGGACTTTCTCCCCTTCCAGATCACCATATTGTGACAAAAGGAGAAAGCTTGAGTAGTATTGCTAGAAAATATAGCCTGTCTGTCAATGAACTGGCAGAATTGAATGGCATTGGTAGCCCTTATACCGTTTACCCAGGTATGAGATTGACAATCGCTCCACGTTAATTCAGTGATCAGTTATCAGTGATCAGCGTTCAGTTATTATCACATCAGTTCGTGGAGAATGTTTTTGCGTGCAAAATTTGCGTGGAACCTGTGCTAAATCAGTTATTAATTGAATTAGAGTTGAGAAACTTAAGACTTAGAATAGAACGCTGATTTAACTGATTAATCTGATCAACACTGATTTTTTCAGTAATCAATCATATACTCAACGCGGCGACAAACTTAACTTTTTTAATGAGGAAGGTGGGCTACATTAAAGGAAGGTGGGCAACAAAAACACGTTACCCACCCTACATAAAATTATAAAGTTTAACCGTGTACAGTATAATAACTGATAACGGATAACGGATAACTGATTTCCACGCAAAAGTTTTGCGCGCAAAACTTTTGCGTGGAACTGATAACTGATAGGTATTTCACATTGATAAAACTATGCTCAATCCCAACTATCGCCCTAATTTTACTATTCCAGGGCTGTGCAACTGAACGTTCTTGTGTCTCAGAGTCTCACTACCCTGAGTATGACTACAACGAATCTGAGATAATCACTTCTGATTATCGTGAAACCAACGAATCTGAGATAATCACTTCTGATTATCATATCGTTGAATCTGGCGAAACGCTTGCCAGCATTGCAAAAGACTACGGCCGTAAACCCAAAGATATTGCGGCTTTAAATGGCCTTTCGCCACCTTATATTGTCTATCCCAATCAATCCCTATTGATTGGGGATGATTCCGACATCAGTTTTTCCACAACTGAGATAGTAGAGCCTTCAAATCCGCCCTATAAACCTTATAAAAAGACCTCTTTTCCGACTCTAGGTGTTCGCAGTTCTTGTTCTGAAAATGAGCATCAGGTGCAACGTGGTGAAAACTTGTCTTTCATTGCTAAACGCTATGGGCAAGATTATAAAAAAATGGCTGCTTGGAATCATCTCTCATCACCTTATCAATTGAAAACGGGGCAATGTTTGCGTATCACTCCAGTGATTGGACAGACAACGGTTTCCACTTCAATAAATCAAGATAGCGTTTCTCATATCGTGCTACAGGGTGAGAACTTGTCAAGTATTGCGAAAAACTACGGTTACTCGGTTTCTGAACTAGCAAGATGGAACGGTTTAAAACCACCTTATCCTTTATCACGGGGACAACGTCTGCGGGTAAGCCCCTGGCCTTTAAAGACACAGCCTATTCAAGGCCTTAAGAAAAAGCAGGTGACTCAATCAACTACCAGCAATCAAGTGATTTATCACACTGTTGTTCGAGGCGATACACTGTATAGTCTTTCTAAACGCTATGGGCATCCTATCGCTGACATCGTTAAATGGAACCATTTGCAATCACCTTATAGCTTATCAGTCGGCCAAGGTTTACAAATAGGCAGTCAGAAAGGGATAGCAAACACACCTTGTTCCCTGAATCCTTGTTCCCTGAATGATTCGACTCAAGCCGCTTTCCATCATAATACCGGTTATCATAGCGTTGTCCGTGGCGATACACTGTATAGTATTTCCAGACGCTATGGGTACCCTGTTTCTAAAATCGCGGCATGGAATAACTTATCGCCTCCTTATAAGCTATCAAATGGGCAAACATTACGTGTCTATCCCCCATCCGGTATTTTAAGTACGGTACGTTATAAACCACTATTGACACCGGCTTTATCGAAGTTATCCACCCATTATCACACTGTGCAACGAGGAGACACGGTGTATAGTCTTTCAAAACGTTATGGTTATAGTGTAGAACAAATTGCCCGCTGGAATCGTTTAATTTCCCCTTACAATTTATCAGTGGGGCAACGTTTACAGGTTTCTACGAAAACAAGCACACAACAGTCTGCCAAGAATACTCGAAGTTCAGCTTCTCCAAGCTTCCCCTCTAGTCATTATCACATCGTCAAACCGGGAGAAACTTTGATAAGTGTTGCAGATAACTATGGGCTAAGCGTATACAAACTGTCTAAATGGAATGGAATTGGTAGTCCTTACACTATCTATCCTGGGCAAAAAATATCGCTTGTCGCCCCGTAGAGACGCGATGCCTCGCGTCTCTCGAATCGCGTCTAAAAATCGTTGTCGCCCCGTAGAGACGCGCTGCCTCGCGTCTCTCGAATCGCGTCTAAAACAGAGACGTGAGGTATCGCGTCTAAAACAGAGACGCGAGGCATCGCGTCTCTACAAAACAAAGACGCGAGGTATCGCGTTTAAAACAGAGACGCGAGGTATCGCGTCTAAAACAGAGATGCGAGGCATCGCGTCTATACAAAACAGAGACGCGAGGCATCGCGTCTCTACAAAACAGAGATGCGAGGTATCGCGTTTCTACAAAACAGAGATGCGAGGTATCGCGTTTCTACAAAACAGAGATGCGAGGCATCGCGTTTCTACAAAACAGAGATGCGAGGTATCGCGTCTAAAACAGAGACGCGAGGCATCGCGTCTCTACAAAACCTTAATCTAGCTTTATTATGAGTTGAGGTATTTTAAAATAAGAGGCCAGTATGGACGATGAATTTGACGAAGCAGACGTACTTGGGGAGTTGAAAAACGATGATTTTTTAGAATTAGTACAACCAACCAATACGACTGATGAGGAACTTGATGCCACTCGTCTTTACTTGAATGAAATTGGTCGTTCTAAACTTCTAACGGCGGAAGAAGAAATTAAATATGCCCGACGTGCCCTATCTGGTGATGACGCGGCACGTAATCGCATGATTGAAGCCAATTTGCGCCTCGTTGTTAAAATTGCTCGCAATTATATGAACCGAGGTTTAGCTTTACTGGATTTGATTGAAGAAGGCAATTTGGGCTTGATGCGGGCTGTGACAAAATTTGATCCAGAAAAGGGTTTTCGTTTTTCCACTTATGCAACCTGGTGGATAAGACAAACGATTGAACGCGCTATTATGAATCAAAATCGCACCATTCGTTTACCTATCCATGTACTTAAGGAAATCAATCAGTGTTTACGGGCCTTTTACACACTCTCACAAACGCTAGATCATGAGCCGACATCAGAAGATGTAGCGCTTCTACTTGATAAACCTAAAGAAGAAGTCAAAAAAAGGCTTGGACTGAATGAACGTGTTATTTCGATGGACAGTCCACGCATAAAAGATTCTGAAAAAACAATCATCGACAGCATTCCTGATGAACTCAATCCTGATCCCATGCTGATTTTACAAGATTCTGATCTGACTAAATATCTGAATTTATGGTTATCTCAATTGAGTGAAAAGCAACGGCTTGTGATCGAACGGCGCTTTGGTGTCGGGAATGGTGAAGAGGCTACATTAGAAGAAATTGGTTTGGAAATGGGGTTAACCCGAGAACGAGTACGGCAAATTCAAATGACTGCCATCAAGCATCTGCGCGAAATCATTGAACGAGAAGGGCATTCCCTAGAATCTTTATTGTATTAGTGAACAATTATCAATTATCAATGTGTGATTTTCAGTAGGCGTTCAAACTTTAGTTTGAATTAAAACTATAGACAAACTAAAGTTTGTAGCTTCGATCTGATATCGCGTCGCTTCGATCCTAATTTTGTACGGAGAGACAAACTCTTATGAAATCAATAAAGCCGCTAACACCTTCCGCCCTTCTGCCATCAAAATAGTATAGGTGCGACAAGCCGAGGGCGTGTCCATCACTTCTACTCCGATTCCTTCATTTATCAGGGGGACTAACAACTCTGTCGCTGGAAAATGTATCTTTTGTCCGGTTCCCAATAACACCAATTCTGGGCGTAATGCACACAACTGCTGAAAATGGGCGACTTCCAAGGTGTCAAAATTTTCCACATCCCAATCACTGATTGAATTTGGCTGGACAATAATATTGTGCGAATACACTTTTTCGTTGATGGTAACACTCTGTGAATCCACGCGCTGTATTTGATAATGGCTGTCGTCGCTTAAGTCAAGATGAAGTTTCATTACAAATTCTTCTCATGCTTCACTGGCTATTTTTGAGAAATGAATAGCGAATTGATGAAGTGTGAATGGATTAAAGTTTAATAGACTTGCCCCTAAATTAACGTAAGTCATTGAAAATATGATAAGGATATTAAAAATCAAGGACTGAGCTTATTAAGGGATAAGTCTAATGATTCGAGTCGAAAATGAGATGCCTTGTCATTTCTCTTCGGGGAGACAATAAATGACGGGGGTTTGCCTTATTAATTCTGTCTCGGTGCCCGACTCGCTTTTCACTATCCGCAACCTGATGTTGTATTAATTGCAAACCTGTATGTCAAATATTTTATCCTGAATAGCCCTTTTGGTATGATTTAACCATTGTCTTGATTGATCGCCAATCTTAAACATTCGGGGATTTTTGTTTTTGACTAACCGATACATCTTTCTATACAGCGGATAATGCCATAGCTTGGAAAAAACACTGCGGCGAACCGGCATAAGATATTGGGGAGACTCGGTTGGATGACTTGGCACCAAGCTCTGTACGATAACTTCTTGTGAAGCCAATAAATTAGCCAACTGGATAGCAGCCTTCTGAAGGCCACGTTTTGCAACTAAAGCATTAATGCCGACCATATCAACATAAAAAAGAGGAACATCTTCCTTTGGGTTATTTGCCAAAGGCATCAATTTAAAATCAATTTGATATTGATTCACGCCCATAGCCGACATTGATTCAGTAAACCCTATCACGGCTCGACCAAACCCCTTTCCAAACCACGAAGCGCGTTGATAAGGATTCTCAAAATAATCTGAGCTCGCCTGTCTTTTATTAGCCATACCCAGAACCTTTTGCAAATGGAAAATAGCTTGTGGGTTAAGCTGATCAACAGTGGGCAATTGAGGGACTGGGGTATACTCGCCTTTGATATCCATAACCGTTTCAAGATAGAGACTGGCATTTGTCGTGCTTCCCGATAGATCCACCATTAAGCCCGTTTCTGGGGGCGGTGTCACACCGGTATAAGGACATTTGCCTAAAATACCGCTAATCTCATCTAGCGTTCTAGCTTTAGCTAAGTCTCTATCATTTTTCCTATAAAACAACAGATTCGTGCAACCCAATTGTGGAATCCCAAACAGCTTACCCTTGATTCTGCTACCTTCAAGCGCATAAGGCAATATATCAGACAGAGCCTCAATTTCTTCATCTTCAATAGCGGCCAGATAACCCTGCGTTTGGAAGTATTGAAGAAAGAGTGCGTCAAAGACAAAAACATCTAAATCATCTGGCGGATCAATAGCATATCCGCCATCCCACACTTCATGACTCACAAAAGCGAGTTCCACGCCAGGCACCCCGCGTTCCTCCCAAACTTTCTGAATGACAATTTCAAACTGTTTTATTCTTGGTACTAAAGGGTATAATCCGACTTTAAGCGTTGCTTGAACGGGATTGGAGTCTTCAGCCTTGTTGAGCAAATCAGTCGTCGTTGCTTGGAGTGAATTAGACGGCTCTGAATTGGGCAACTGATCCTCAGTGCTATTCGCTAGAATCGTTTCACTCAAACCTACGATCATTAGCAAAACGACTAATCTTCTAAAATCCTTTACTTTTATAGAAAACATCATACCTCCTGTTTTACGTTTTTAAAAAGTTAAGCCTGGGCGATAACAAAGGTTCGCCCCTATAGCCCCGTTATTTATCTATATTTTTTAGGAGCATATCTACGTGTTTGCCCTTATCTATAACGCAGGTTCGCCCAAAATTCCCCTTCATGATGCGGGTTTTGTAGGGGCAAACCTACGTGTCTGCCCTTAAATTTAAATTCATGGGATAAATCTGTGGCAACAGCGATTCTAAAGGTTGCCAACTCTCTTCCTGCATAGCCGTTGTCAAAGCTTTAACCAGCACTGCTGGTGTCGGGGTGACTTCAGGCGTTTTGAAAGCGGCTATTTGGGGAGTGGCTGTTTCTAATGCCTCAATAGCTTCTTGCCATTGTTTTAAGCCTTCAATAATACGTTGTAAGGGTTCCGCAGCCAAATTAGGCGCCGTAAAGCGCAACGCCAGCGGATAGAGTGCTTGAATTAAGTAATGGGCTCGAATCAACTTCTCCAGCCTGATATCTAACCAAGCCACTTGCGAAGCATCAGCTAAATACAACCCCGTTGCGATGACAGTAGCAGGTAACACACGATCCACTCTCAATCCGGCTAATTTATCTTTATGAGCTTGCCACAGTGAAACCACCTGCTCAGTTTCCCCTTCACGCAGAGCGAGGGCAATTTTTCCCATCAATAAATAGGGGTTAAAAACCACATTTTGTTTCCTATCAGCCTTTTCAGCTTGCGTGTACCAGTTTCTCGCTTCCGAAGCATTACCCTGTAATAAATAAGCATGTCCCATATAAATAGCGGTTTGTCCATCTCGCTTATCAGGTGCTTGTATTTGCCAAGACGCTGAAAAGCTTTCAATAGCCTGATTATATTCCCCTTGCCGCGCCTGAATTTCGCCTAGCCGCCCTAAATTTTTATAGCTAATTTCATGGGCAGGATCGCGTTGTTGCTTATCTAAAGCTTGCTGAGTAATTGTTCTAGCAAACTGCCAATAGCCCATATCCGATAACACAGTCGCCAAACTGCGTTGGATACGGGCCTTTAAAGCCGGCTGTTGTTCGCGTATCTCCCATTCTAGGGCATACTGCTGCAAGGCTTGGGCATACTCGCCACGATAATAGGCTAATCGTCCCAAATGATGTAACCATAAACCACCTGCGATCTCATCACTTAAGTGAGGTAATAAGGTTAGCAATTCTGAAGCAACCTCATGTTGCTTAGCTAAAAACTTCTCCGCCTCGTTTGGCTCACCCGTTTCCAGCAATCTGATCGCGGCCTCGTTCCAATAAATCAGAGCGAAAACCAAAGGCAGTCTTTCAAGCGTGACTTGTTGATTAAACTCATCCCAAGCCGTGATCAAATCATCAACAGTTAAAGGGCTTTGACGTTGTTGACTAATCAAAGCCAGTAATTGATAACCATGACGGAGCAAAACCGATTCAGGTTGCGCCAGATGGGGTAAATAACCTCGTTCATAAATGACATGACGTACTGCTTCTTGCCATGCCTCAAGTTCGGGCTGCTTATCTAAAGAGACTTTCAAATCAAACAAGGCAAAAGCAAAGGCCTCTTGAAGCGTTTGAGGAAAATGAGTTTGTGTGAGTTTATGATAAATTTTCCCCACTGATAACGGTTGCTTTTTTCTCAGTTCACGGATATCAAGCACACGTAGCACAATAGCCGTTTCGAGACAATAAGCCTGTTTTATCTCAGTCGAATTGGGATCACCTAAAAGCGGTTTCCAAGGAAGCCGCGGCAATTGTTCCCATGATTCCTCACAGCGCACTTCAAAACGCTTATCCCCCAGCAATGGCCCTAATATTGAATCAGTACGATCAGGGTTATCTAAAGTAAAAAACGCTTTAAGTTGCAAGACACTAGGATAATGACGCTGTGGATGAGGTAAACCAACAAATGGGGCGCGTACAGAACGGTTGATTTTCCATTTCATGGCAACAACTCCTCAAATTTGAAAAAATTCACATTGTGCCAATTTGAATTAGGATCATGTAAGCGTATATCGCTTTGAGTATTTTGACTTAAAGTCATTAAAGCTGCACTCATATCGGCAATATGCAAAAATGCCTGCATCATTTCCAAAGAAACATTATCGTTATTGTTAAAGTCGTTTTGCTGCAAAGAGGTAAAAGTACCACAATCATAGTGGGCTATTTTGCTATTTTGCCAAACACGTAAATTTTGCTGAGAGTGATTTAACAAACTAGAACAAAGCCCTTTTATGTCATCATCT
This sequence comes from Candidatus Parabeggiatoa communis, assembly GCA_035871815.2. Taxonomy (GTDB): domain Bacteria; phylum Pseudomonadota; class Gammaproteobacteria; order Beggiatoales; family Beggiatoaceae; genus Parabeggiatoa; species Parabeggiatoa communis. Next base: position 1,320 of record JAYQWI020000353.1, on the reverse strand, counting down.
TGTCCATTAGGCAATATAGATTCGCCCTCTGTTTTAAGCTGGGGAGCCTTTGAAGGGGAGGGTAGCGCGATTAACAAACTGTCTTCCTTTTTAAAAAAAGGAATAATCAACGTCACCAACAATCCATAAGCTCGTCCTAAAACTTGGGTATAATCTTCAGTACCACGTAGATGATTTCTAACCCAATGTGCTGTGCCATAAGTGCATAAAGTGATTAGGTTAGTATGTTTTGCTAACCAAGCGAGATTAGCACTCAATTCATTTTTTAGGCAGGCAAGCGGCGATTTTGCGGCAGCCATTTTATTATCAAGCGACCAAAGTCCTCGCACAGATTGTGTTTTAAAATAGTCCAGCGCATTTTTGACATGATGACTGTTACTGGCAAAACCTTTGGGTAGATTCTGCAAGGGCTGTTTCATGCGATCAAGAACGGTTTGTCCGCTAATGTGTTCTTCCAATGCCAATTTCCAATCTGAAATTTTGGCTATCACCAAGCCGACACCTAGAAATTGCTCATCAAAAGTCAAATCATCCCAATTGCCCGTATCTTCGCCAACAGCTAACCACAAATCCTCTTTCATTTTGAGTTACCATCAGTTCCACGCTAAAGTTTTTGCGCGCAAAAACTTTAGCGTGGAAATCAGTTATTATCCGTTATCAACACCTTGAGATTTATGATATTCAAGATCAACAGATTAGATATTATACAGATTAAATTTAAAGGTTTGATTTGTCTTAACTTAAAAAAAGCCTTTCCAGTTAATTAATAAATCGGTATAAATTTGACTATCGAACAAACTCTATTATATTCACATCAGCAAATGCCCTGACATTTAATGGTGATACACTGTATAAAGATGATGAAAATTATGAAGATAGAACGCTGATTAAACTGATTGTCATGATTAACACTGATTAATCTATAGAGGGAAAAATAATTTCACAAGGGCAGACACGCAGGTATGCCCCTACAATATTTCATGTAGAGGCGAAACGACATGTTGGCCCTTGTTGTTCAGCCTTATTATGAAATTATTTTTCTGAACACCTATAGTTTATAATCAATCAAATCAGTGTTCGATCAAAGCAATCCAAATAATCACCCCTATTTTGCAGAATTACCGTTTTGCAAAAGGCTTGTTAGAGTTTATTAACAGTTGAAAAATGAATTCCACATTTCATGCTAAAGTTTTGACACGCAAAAATTTTTGCATCGAATGTTGTTAGGTAACTCCAAAAAATTAAAATACCCACACCTTTAATCAATCTTCTTTCATTCTCTGCGGCTCTGCGGCTCTGCGTGAGCAGACAGTTTGTGAA
>JAYQWI020000352.1:0-1957 GCA_035871815.2 Candidatus Parabeggiatoa communis | reverse complement strand
AGAAGCCTTGGCGGCGGCCACGCAACATAAGGATGAAATGATAAGCGGTGCACAAGCTAATAGTGACGCGCTTATTGTAGAAATACAGAACAACTTGAGTGCAAAGCTTTCCGCTTAGATTTATCATTATTGAATGTCACGACTCAATTACAAACCGAAGCTGATTTTTTTCAAGTTCAATCTGAAATACCATTCGGTAATGAATTATGGGCGCAGGAAGTTAAGGGATTGGAAAAGCAAGGTATAGCTTTGTTAGGTCAAATGGGGGGGTATATTCTGCAACTGGATACGTCTCTAAGGACTTCTTTGAACTCGCACGTCATGCGGCTATCTGGCAATCTATCATCTGCCATGCGCGTGAATATCGGGGATAGGCTATCGCAAACACTTAACGCGAACGCTATTTCTGGCAACGCCTTTTTGGGGAATGGTTTTTTGGGAATGCAAAGTAGTTTGAATGGTGTCAATTCAACGATTCAAATGATGTCTAATTCGCTTAGTACACCACAGCGTGCTGCCCAAGATTATAGCTCAGTTTCAGGCTCACAGCGACACGGTAAAAGTGATGGTGGTTCAAGCAATATGTGCTGGGATCAAAACGAAAGAGCCTATACAAATTGCAATTATTTAAAACAATATGCAATTGGCACCAGCTATGTGCCAAATACCGGCCCTGCTATTCTTCATGAAGGTGAAATGGTACTCGACAGGGAATTATCAGACTCCCTGCGAGATTATGGGATACCTGTAAGCCAAACAACCGTTCCCAATCAGTTTGTTGTGCCTATTATTCAACAAAATAGCGGGCAACAAATTGAAAAACAAATTGAAAAATTAGAGCAACAGAATCAAATTTTGTTTGCTTTATTGGAACAACAAAAAAAGTTGTTTGAAAATCAAAATAACGTTATTGCAAACAGTTCTACGAAAATAGAGCGCGCGGTCAAAGCGCCGAAAGCGGCTCGTTAAAGAGCATCCATTTGTTCATCAAACCCCACTTTCAGGCTGTCATCAGTTTTTTCACTCATGAACCTCCTTACCAACTTGTAATCCGTCTACAGGAAATGGATTTGGCAAATAGGTGGTAGGCGCTGATTCAACAACAATTCCCATTTTTTCTAACTCCTCCCGATGGGTATAAAAAATACGACCATCGGCTATTATTTCACCCCTATCAAAAGAATCAGAACTAATAAATATAGCCGCTTTACTAGCCACCCTCGACAAAAATCGGTCAGGGATTAGTACATTTCTCTCAATATAAAAAGCGCAGCCGATTACCCCAATTTGTTTATTTTGGGATTTATGTGATTTTGTCTTATCGAAAAAGACAAACTTCGTGATTTTTTTGTACTGATATGCCCATCCGGGCACTATTAATTTGCTGTATGCCTTCAAAATATAGCCGACGTCTTGTCGAGCGGCGGATTTATGGCTTAAAACATTTAAACCATCAACGCTGGGCACAACTAATACACGGCGTAATTCGCTATGAATAAGCAACTCATAATTGTCCCCAACAACGCCTTCAACAAAGCAGTTGTTATTGTCATCTCTGTACTCCTTTAATTTAAATCCTTCTGGAGTAATTATACTTAGCGTTATTCCATTTCCTAAATACGGCATAATATTTTCCTATTAATATAAGACGAAATAAAGTAGTCAACACTCTCCCTCATCTCGCACGGTTCTCGGCTCCCGCCGCCACGCTATCCAAAAAACGATATGTTTCCCCATTATGGTACGCTTGGCGTACCACGAGTTATAAAAGAAAATGCGCATGTTTTAGTAATTGCTGTTTATTCATTTATAGATCGTAATCCTTTTCTCTTTTTGACACTTTTTGACACAACCTATCATATTTTACTTGAGCATTGTTCTGTTCCCAGAAGTTATCAATAACCCTTTTAGCTTTTGTTTTTAACAAAGCCCAGTCAATCTTATGCGTTGCATGAAT
>JAYQWI020000351.1:0-2828 GCA_035871815.2 Candidatus Parabeggiatoa communis | reverse complement strand
CCACCTAACACGGTGATTGGGCAAGATCGTGAGGAAGATGCCAAGCGTTTTTATGTCAGCGAGAACGGCGTTGTGTTAATTACGCCTGAAATGCTGGGACAAAAACTACACGATGCAAGCTAGTGTTCAGTTATCAGTTATCATTTATCAGTTATACACAAGTTTTTAAGTATTTTATACTGCACGCGCTCATAAATTAAAATTTTATGTATTTCACGCAAAAGTTTTGCGGATCGAAACTTTTGCGTGAAAGCGTGAACCGAATGGAAGCTACGCTAAATACCGTTTTTGCGCGCAAAAAGTTTTGCGTGAAATACATTTTGAAGAGTTTTTTTTGAAAAATGTCAACAGGAACTAGGTACTTTAAGGTAATAATAAATCGCCTACTACAAACTTTAGCTCAGTTAGAGGAATTTAAATGCCCGATAAATTGAATGTCATATTCTGCTGGCACATGCACCAGCCGGCTTATTACGATTCATACAGTGAACAATATCAATTACCTTGGACTTATCTGCATGGAATTAAAGATTACGTGGATATGGCAGCGCATTTAGAAGAGATACCCAAAGCCCGTGCTGTGGTGAATTTTGCCCCCATTTTGTTAGAACAACTTGATGATTATGTGGTGCAAATTCAGGCTTTTTTACATGATGGTATACCCATTCCTGATCCGTTGTTGGCGGCTTTAACGAGTCATCCGGCTCATGCTCCTTTTTTGAGTCCACAACCTGTCACCGAGTCTGAGGAAGTCGATCCTGAAAATGAAGAATCGCTGAGCGAAAATCAAGAATTAGTAAAGCGCGCGCGTTTAAACTTGATAGATCAGTGTTTACGTGCGAATCAAGAACGCATGATTCAACGTTTTAAGCCTTATCAAGAACTGGTTGAACTGGCTGAATCGCTGAAACAAAATCCCAAAGTGGTTACTTATTTGGATGAGCAATATGTCATCGACTTAGTGATGTGGTATCACTTATCGTGGCTAGGTGAAACCGTGCGTCGTCAAGAACCGGTTGTTAAAGCCCTCATCAAGAAAGGCAGCGGATTTGATGACATTGATCGGCGGCAATTGCTGGAAATTATCTGGAAATTATTGTCCAGTATTGTGCCTCGTTATAAAGCTTTGGCTGCGCGTGGGCAAGTTGAACTCTCTGTCACGCCTTATGCCCATCCCATTATGCCTTTACTGCTTGATGCTTTTTCGGCGCGTGAAGCTTTGCCCGATATCGATCTTTCAGGTGTGAGTTGCTATCCAGATGGCAAGGATAGAGTGCGTTGGCACATGCGTGAAGGTATTAAGACTTTTGAAAAGCATTTTGGGTTTACGCCGCATGGTTGTTGGCCTTCTGAAGGCAGCTTGAGTGAAATCACGGTACGCTTGATGGAAGAATTTGACATCCGTTGGGTAGCGAGTGGCACCAGCGTGTGGCATAACAGCGTAAAGAAAGCGAGACAAGAAGATCAATCTCTACATCGCCCTTATTGTTTACCTAAAAGTGCTGTGCGTTGTTTTTTTAGAGATGATAATTTGTCCGATTTAATTGGTTTTGAATATTCTAAATGGCATGCGGATGATGCTGTGGCTAATTTAATACAGCATTTAGAGAACATTGCCCGTTCCGCACCGGAAACGGGGGCAAAAGTGGTGTCAATAATCCTTGATGGCGAAAATGCGTGGGAATACTATCCCGAAAATGCCTATTACTTTCTCCGCGCCCTCTATCAAAAATTATCTCATCATCCTGAATTAGAATTGACGACGTTTTCAAATTGTTTGGATTCAGGGGTGACTGAATTACCGACTTTAGTGGCAGGTAGTTGGGTTTATGGCACTTTTTCCACTTGGATCGGTGAGCAAGGCAAAAATCGCGGTTGGGAAATGTTGATTGAAGCGAAACATGTGTTTGACAGAGTCGTACCCCGTTTAGAAGTTGCAGAACAGAAAGCGGCAGAGCGTCAATTAGCCATTTGTGAAGGTTCCGATTGGTGTTGGTGGTTTGGCGATTATAACCCTGGGGATGCTGTGCGTGATTTTGATCGTTTGTATCGTCGGCATTTAAGGCATTTATATCGGCTTTTGGGTGAAACCCCACCGGATTATTTAAATGAAGCGTTTACTCACGGTGGCGGCGATCCCGCGACAGGTGGTGTAATGCGTAAAGGACAGGAGAATGGTGCATGAGTTCTAACTTGGCGTTTTTTCAGAAACGGCGTGCGGGTATTTTATTGCACCCTACCTCGTTACCAGGTACGCCTGGCAATGGTGATTTGGGGCAACAGGCTTTCCGCTTTGTCGATTTTCTGGCTGACTGTGGTGTTTCTTTATGGCAAATGTTGCCTTTGGGGCCACCGCATGAAGATTTATCACCCTATCAATGCCAATCAGTCCATGCTGCTAATCCGTTGTTGATTAGCTTAGAGCGTTTGGTTGAAAAAGGTTGGTTAAGTCAAGATACTTCCCCGACTACAGAACATGAGTTACAAGAGGCATTAAAACGCCTCGCAGAGCAGGGTTGGATCACGGAAAAGCCAAAAGAGCGTGAGTTAGAACAGCGACTTGAGCATAGCCCGTTTCGTGAGGGTTTCTGTCCACCCTCTGAACGTGAGGCGGCTATACGCTATCGCCTGGCGCGTTTAAAAGCCGCACGGGCGGGGTTTGAAAAAAAGGCCAGTGAAGCTGATCGGACTGCTTTTGCGGAGTTTATCGAAACCCACGCGCATTGGTTGGAAGATTATGCCCTCTTTCGGGCTTTACAAGTTGAACATCATCAGGCCTTAAAAGCCGAATGCTTGAAGGCCTTAAACGAAATCCAACATCACGAGGC
>JAYQWI020000350.1:0-3203 GCA_035871815.2 Candidatus Parabeggiatoa communis | reverse complement strand
TATTGGCACTCGATGGTGGATAATACTATATGAGACTCAATCCGTGTTTTACTCAGGTTTTCTAAGTCTGAAACAGACAGACTTTAAAAGTAAAATGTACACTTATTTTTTTGTCTCGTCAACAAAAATACGAACTTTTGTCCTCAAAATATTTTTTGAACTTTTGAATTTCTGAACAAAACTATAAAATTGAACAGCCACTGTTCATGCCAGTTTTGAGTTTTACTTATGTTAACATCTATAGCATTTCCCGATTGGGTTAAATACATTTTTTGGCAATCCCAGGAGATAAAATTTATGCGTAAATTACGTACTGTACTTTTGATGGCTCTGATAATGGGGTTATCTTGGTTTCCGGGGGCAAAGGCTGACTTGAATGATGGGTCTTTAAGTTCAAGTCAAGCTAACCGCGGAAAATTTTTGCCATCTGTTTCGCTCACCGCCTCAGATGGTAGCGGCCTTAAATTACATCAATTCAAGGCACAAGTTGTCTTAGATGGCTTTTTAGCCTTTACCGAACTGAAGCTGGTGTTTTACAATCCAGAAAATCGCCGGCGTGAAGGCCGTTTTCAAATTGTCTTACCACATAACGCTGCCATCAGCCGCTTTGCCATGAAAATTGGTAATCGTCTTCAAGAAGGTGAAGTGGTCGAGAAACAACTGGCCCGTCGCGCCTACGAAGACTTTTTACATCGTCGCCAAGATCCGGCTTTGCTTGAAATGGATAGCGGCAACCGTTTTAATGCGCGAATTTTTCCGATTGAGCCCAAATCTGAAAAAGTGCTGATTCTCTCTTACTCGCAACGATTGGACGATTTAGCCGGCGAGTATGTTTTGCCCTTGCTAGGCTTGCCGCAGTTAAAACAATTCGCTATCAAAGTTTTTTATGAGCGCGACAGTTTTAGTAGCACAACTCAATTGGGTGAATTGACTGGCACCGTCTCAAAAAGCGAAGTGCTCACCATTGATAAACGTGATTATCAACCCACGGTTGATTTTAGAATGCCTTATCAAGTGGAAACCCAAAATTTTGCTATGCAAAGCGGACAATTAATCGCCGCCAGAATCGTCCCCTTTACCGAGTCAAAAGACAATCTCGAAACTCAAGTCTTTGATAATCTTATCGTTTTAGTGGATACCTCCGCCTCGCAAGCCCCCTATTTGGCAGACACGCTCAAGCGGCTAGAAACCCTGTTGTCCCCACTCAAAGTAGGCACACTGCGCCTCTACACCTTCGATCAAACTCTCAAAGAAATCGGCATCGCTGACACCCTTGCAACCCAAACCGCTTTGCTTAGGCAACTCCAACAATACAACGCCCTTGGTGCGTCGCGCTTAGATGCCGCAATGACCACCTTGAAAGCCTTAGAACTGGAACAAGCTCGGCTATTACTGATTTCAGATGCGGTCATGACTGCCGGGGAAACTAACGCGACGGCATTGGCAACACAACTCAAGGCGATTAACTGGCTAAAAAGAGTCGATATATTAGTGCCCTCTTATCACCATGATAAAAACATGGCGCGTCGCTTAACCAAAGCCGGTCAATTGCCCGGCATTGTTGCCCCATTGACTCTCAGCAATGTTGACCTGATTCGTAAACTCAAGAGCCCGGTTTATGCCGATAGTCCTATCAAAATCGAAGGCTCTAGTTGGCATTGGCCCGAAAAAGTGGCGGGGTTGCAAACCAATGAACCACTGATTGTATTTGGTGAACTGTCTCCCAACCAAAGTAAGACGATTCGTATTCGTGTTGGAGATAAGACATTATCCTTAGCCAGCCAAGCCGCAGAACCGATTTTACTTAAGCGCGAATGGGTACGTTCCCGGATCGACAAACTGTTGGCAATGGAAGAGACCATGTCAGATAAAGATATGAAAAATGCTTTCCATAATGAAATCATTAAGTTATCGGTCAAAGAACGTGTACTGTCTCCTTACACCGCCCTGCTCGTTTTAGAAACCGAAAACGACTATCGACGCTATAACATTGATCGGCGCGGATTGGCTGATATTTTAACGATTGATGATGACGGTATAACGGTGCTGAAACGAACTCAAATTGAACCAAGGCGGGTTGAAGCCCCAAGGCCTAAGCTGCCGATGAGACAACCGGAGTGGGCTAGTGCCCCCAGCCCGGATGAAAATATATCCAGTGCCCAGCCGCCCAGCCGAGAAGAAACACGGGAAAACCAAACCTCCCAACCTAGCGTCGCCTTATCACCACGCCCTTCCCCTACTGAGGCACCGCTCGAAATGGGCACACCCCCCCGCATCGATCCTTCGGCAGGCCCTGATGAATCGAGTGAAAATCCGCCCAGCCCAGAGGAAGAAGTGATGTCCAGTACCCCACCGCCCAGCCAAGATGAAGAAGTGATGCCCCGTGGTGAGCAGCAGCCCTTCTCTGATGAGGATGATGAGCGTATCAGTAGTGAGCAGTCAAGGCCTATTCCTCAAAGTGCTTGTTGTGCTGATAGAAAAGTTAATGAAATGGCTCCCGAACCCAAAGATGATGATTTTTTGGATAAGGTTCCTTTCTTGCGAGATATCAATGATTTCTTGAGTAAGGTTATGGAAGCCATCGCTGATTTTTTTGGCAAAGTTATGGAAACAATTGCTGATTTCTTTGACTCAAACAGTTCAGAGACGAATGCTGAGAGAGAAGCACGTTTATTAGAGGAGGAGGCACGTCGTGCAGAGTCAGAAATGGCTGCACGTCAACAAGCAGAGGCGCGTCGTGCTGAGAGAGAAATGGCTGCACGTCAACAAGCAGAGGCGCGTCGTCGTGCAGAGTCAGAAAGAGCAGCAGCACGTCAACAAGCAGAAAAGGCGCGTCGTCGTGCTGAAAGAGAAGCCCGTCAACCTTGGACTGGCCACTATGCTAAATTTCGGGCTTTGTTGGATAAAGAGGATTTAAAAGCCGCTGGTAACTTAGCTCAACAATGGCGACAAGACGATTTGGCGAATGTGATGGCGCTCATTGCTTTGGGCGAGTGGTATCAAAAAAGCGGTGATACCCTACAAGCTGCCCGTGCTTACGGTTCACTCATCGACTATTTTCCGGCGCGTGCCGATATTCGCCGCTGGGCTGCTGAACGAATATTAGCGCTTAAATCAGAAACGGGGTTAAGTGTTGATAGCTTAGAAAAAGCCGTTAAGCAAAGGCCCGATCATCCTTCTGGGCATTACCTGTTAGCCATTGC
>JAYQWI020000349.1:0-4267 GCA_035871815.2 Candidatus Parabeggiatoa communis | reverse complement strand
TCCTGCCGAATATCAATATCTTCTTTTGTCGGATCATAAGGATACAAGCCACCACTGCCTTCTTCATCGGCTGTATCGGCATCGACTTCAATGATTTCATTGTTTTTAATATCACTCATATTGTCTATTATAAAATATATCACTTATAAATAATGTGGTACTATACGCTGGCGCGTCAGTGTCATTAATTTTTCGTTGTTCAAGTTTTTGCACACAAAAACTTGAACAACGAAAGCCAGGGCGAACACGCAGGTTCGCCCCTACAAACCCTTCATGACGTGGGCTTTGGTAGGGGCATACCTGCGTGTATGCCCAATATTTCTAACCATAAGCTCGCTAATCTACTTAGGGTGTCAGAAATTCTGATAGATTCTACTGCTCGACAGTAATCGCATTAACAAGTATATTACTATCTTGACCATACACATCTTCTGCTTGTGTTATCAAGATATAGTTGCCATTTGGCACCGGTTGTAAACTCACAACCAGTCCCTCAAGGCCATTATCGGGTATAGTAAGGGGGTTCCCTGGGGAAAAGTCTGCTTCCCAAGTGTCCTCATCAGTTGGTTGACCCGTGAACTTGAGCATCAATGGAATGAGTGTGTTACTCGGTTCAAGTTTTACCCCCCGCGGGGCGATTCCACTTGAAGAACTCAGATCAAAAACCAATGCACTGAGTATTTTGGCACCGTCAAATTTTCCATCGCCATTATCATCAGTGAGTAGGGTGACAAGCACTACTGGTTGACTTTGATCATCAGCGCCTTCTTTCTGGTCAAGATAATAAGCAAAACTCAACATGACATGGCTCAACACATTATCACTCGGCGGCTCAAACAGAAAACCACCCAGATAGGCCTCACTTTCATTTTGATCCCGTATGAGCGGAAGACTACTGTCCCATGCCACATCGTACACATTAGCCCCAGATAGAGGCCTAAATATTGCCGCCTGTCCCACTATGATATACTCATCAGGATTGCCAGATGGAGAGAGTACCGCAGTGTCGATGCTATAAATGTTATCCGCGACAGTCTGTACACCGATACTTGCTGGTGAGTCAAGACGAGCAACGTTATTGGAAACCGAATTTTGAATCAGGCTTGGTTTAGCCGCATTCTGCACACCCAATTGAACACTACTTGCAAGGTATTCATCCCAGTTAGCTTTTATGGATAGGGCTAAACGGTTGTAGTCTAAAAATTTTGTGACGACTCCCAAGAAACCGTCGAGTGGATTTTCCGCACTTGTTAATCCACCACCAACGGGATACCAAACGGAAAGGCCCAAGGTGTTAAGCTTTCCAACCCCCAACTTCTTGGTCACTACCAACGCATTGATAGCTGTATTCAGTTCTTGCGCGGCACTTTGCAAATTGGGATGTGCCGTTTCACTAGCCACCTTGCTGGCAAATTCTCCTAAATCAATATACTCAGTGGGATCGCCACCTATTGAAGTAAAAGAATATTGCGTGGTATCTCGCCGCACTGTCGCAAACAACACCTGTTCATCAGTCGCTTCGATTAATTGATCGGTGAATGAGACGAACTTGTCTTCAAAGTGGGCATAGTGAGTGAGATCATAGATGACATGTGACGCAAATAATTGGTCGCTATAACTAACCTCATTCTCATCTGTCTCATCCTCCTGTTCTAACTTGTGATGAACGCTCCAGTGTTCTGCCTCTTGTTTGGCAAAATCTAAGGCAGCAGCGTTTGGATGTTCCCGTAACCATTTTAAGGTGGTTTTAAAATCCCAACCTGCCCCAAAATCAATCTCAGGGTTAGCGATAAAGACATTGCTGAGGTCAACAAAATCAACCAAAACCTCCGCGCCACCCATTAAGCAGGTATCAAAGGAAATAAATTCCCACTTCTGATTAAGCTTTGAATTTTTCAAAGCCTGAGACAACTCGCCAGTCTTCATTGGGACGGGTTGTTGAGTAACCGTACCATCCTGCTCATCGCTACCAAATCCTTGCCATTGACCACCGTGATCCCACAGAATGAGTCCATATTTGTCCGCTGGGTAGTTTTGGACTGCCCAATCGACAAATTCTGTCAGATTAACGGGATCATCCAAGTTCTGTTCAGGCACGATTTCCACAGACTTCAAACCCTCTGCTGTCATAAGCCCACGTTGAATGCCTTCTCCAGTGTGGGTTAATCCGAGTGCTGACAATTCTTGAGCGAACTCGTCATTTTGAGCAAATTGCTTGATTTGAGGCGCATTAAAATCAGCCTGCACGACGACATTAAAGCCTTCTCCACTACCGCCTGATTCTTTCATTTCATCCATATCCGATAAAAAATTAGGCGTCAGATTATGATCGGCATGACCATAAATCATAATAGTCCATGTTGGGGATGAAGTTGAAGTCGTACTGGCATCATCATCGTCATCATCACAAGCGGTAAGCAGTAAGCCCCCGACAATCATTATGAGTACGGGGATGAATTTCTTCATAATTAAAATCTCCTTTGAGTGTGACAGCGCGTGACAGCACTGAAGTCATTCAATGGGATTGGGTAAATGGGGTCATTCGTGATTTCCTGATACCAATAAGTCATTACCAATGACTCATCTTCATCTTATACTGATTTTGATAACCCAGTTCACGTCATGACCAATGACCCATTACCAATAAAGGTTAATGAAAGTATCCCATTCAACGACTCCAGTGCCCTTTTATCATCAATTCTATGAATGAGTGTTTTCTAATATACTCTCCATATTCACTTATGGTTCGGTGATTCAAAACCCAGAATTTAAGAATTAGGCTCTTCGATCATTGTGAAATCCGTTCGGAAAAGTGGCCTCGTTTTTGATAGGCATTAATTGCTTAAATAACAATAGGTTATATTTATAGACGGGTGTTGTCAGAAGAAATCTACCCGTGTGCCGTTTTTGATAAATTGAAACTCAGGGTCATTTAGGTGAACGGCTCACTCTTTCTTATCAAATTTAGGGGTCATTTATTAATTAGCAGGCCCGAAAAAATATAACTCATTGAAATTAAAAAATAAAATGCTTATACCTTCTTTTTCAAATTCTCGGTCAAGAATGACCGAACCATAAGTATTCATATAATTAATAATTAATATTATTTTAGCGGGCGCACGATACACCCCTAAAATAATCTTGTCAAGCATCAAGTTCAAATTATTGTCAGTTTTAAAAATGGGGTAGCAAAAGGGCGAACACATCTGTTCGCCCCGACATAAAATGTCGTTTTTAATCAAAACTCAAGTCAATTTCCCTTGTTTCTTGAGATTGAGGCTGTATAAAAATATCGCTATCAATATGCCCATACCGACTAGCGAACTGATTAGCGAGATAATTTGTTCTAGGGGGGTGGCCGGGCTATACCCAGAAATGAAAACAGTATACAGCATTAAAATCGGGCTCAGGATTAAACTGATTAACAATAATTTTACCGCGATTGCTCTGAGTCGGAATAAGGTTATGCCTGCAGCAAGATTGAGTAGGGTGCTTGAAAAAATCAACAGGTAATCTAGCATACCCAAGTTGTCAAAATAAGCCCTTTGTTCAGGTGTCATGGGCAAAGTACCGCTAGACATGATCAAGTAAGAGTACACCATTCCAATGGCACCCATAGAGACGTAAATCAAAAAAAGTTTAACCCATATCGGTTTTCGGTTGGCCTCTTCAGGCTTTTTCTTACCGCTTACGAGGCGAATGCCCACTTTCATCAACCAGATGCCTAACACGAGGAAAAGGACAGCACCCAACAACTGAGCGAGTGCGATAGCATTTTGGATCGTATCAGAAAACAAATGCCTAATCCCAGCGACAACACCCATAATGCTAATGATTAAAATCAATAGCGAAAAAATGATCAATAACACACCTGCCAGCACTTTAAAAAACCGGCCAACTGGACTGGTTTTCGCTTCTTCAGTCTGGATTTCACTTGAAGGCGGGGCGTAAGGGTTGTTTTCCATGTGTTATGATCTCCCGTGCTTCAATTAACCTGCTAATTGACGTAGTTGTTTAGGCCTCAGCATCCAACACAGTTCTGCTTGACCGGCTTCAACTTCATCCAGAAATTCTAACAAACAGGCGGCGCCTTTTTTTAAAGGCATCCAATTATCAACCTGTCCACTGACTAACCAAGTGGCTAATTCGCCTAAATCCGGTTCATGTCCAACTAAAGCAATCGTTTCGTTGGTATTGGCATACTGTTGTAAATAGCTTATAACGTCTGAATCAGAACCATCAGGTGCTAAGGCCTGTAAGGTTTCTC
>JAYQWI020000348.1:0-2785 GCA_035871815.2 Candidatus Parabeggiatoa communis | reverse complement strand
TAAAGGTAACGTCAAAGCCCCTTTGCCTGGCCCGATTTCAACTAAATGTTGTTCCGGTTGAGGCGCAATACTGGTGACAATGCGTTGGATAATGTGCTGATTATGGAGAAAATGTTGTCCAAAACGTTTTCTGGGAATGTGGGTGGTTTTCACAATTAGGCTGATTTCGATATGACGATTATAAATAGAAAAAGGGGCTAAATTTTGGCAATCTAGGTGATTAAAGTTGATAGAACGCTGATTCTGCTTCTTATCATGATTCACGCTGATACAATCCCATTTTTTTCTTCTTAAAATCTGAATTTATCTTTGACTGCACAGCGAATCATTGAGGCGAACTCAGCTGAATCTTGTGTGGCTTCATTCAGCAATTTTTGCCATTCTTTTTTTAGGGTGTTATCTCCATTGGGGGAATGAATCAGCATATAAATTGCTTTCATCACTCTATATTTTTCTAATCTCCTCTCATCCAAAAAAGGCCTATCAATTCCCGTCCGTTTAATAGTCGTTTTACCTCTACTATTATTTTGAATGGGCTGTGGGTATATGCCTCTAAATTCAATAAATTCTTCTGGATTTTCTTTTTCAGGATGAATGAACAAGGGCTCTTCTGTATTGAGATCATCTAAATGTGATTTTGCCCTTTTAGATTCATCAACAAGAGGGAATAAGTTTCTTTTATAACTCCGATTGCATTTTTCGCAACAGAAAAACAAATTATCCCACTCATAAGCTAACCAATAATATCCGGGTTTAGAAAGTGGCTCACCTTCTTTTTGTTGATAGGCATTTTTGGGCCTTAAATGTTCAATATCACCCATTTCGATTTTTCTTTCGCAAAAACAACATTTTTGATATTGTGCTGTTGTTAGCGCCTTTTTTACCGTTTTATGTCCATAAATACTCTTTTTAATCTCAAAATCTCTGACACCTTTTTCGTATAGGCGCTTATTGTGTTCCGTTTCTGCTTTCCCATCGGTCAGCAATTTTTTGGGCGCTACGGGTTTCGTGATTCGTATCATATCTTATAGTGAGTTTTGAAAATATCAGCCGCTTTTCGAAGTATTGCCATCGCTTCATTGTCTTCTGGATTTTCAGTCACGAGAGGCAATTCATCTAATTTTTTGCCAATATCCTCTAATTCTTGTTCATCTGCCGGTGTCAATTGCGGTTTGGATAAGATTTCTGCCTGCCTTTTCAAATAGTTATCATATTCGGCCGGTCTGGCACTGGGTAAATCAAATAAGTCACTTGTCAAGACTTGATCGATACGCCACCCTTTGATCAGTTGTTCGTTATTATGAATGATGACGTGATCGCCTTCCCGTTTGAGTAAAACAATATTAGCCTCTTCAGGGGCGGATTGCACGATAAGTGGGCTATGTGCCGTCACAATAAATTGCGTCTGTTTAAAAATACGGCTTAAATGTTCAATAACCGTTCTTTGCCATTTAGGGTGTAAGTGCAAATCAATTTCATCTACCAAAACAATGGCGGGTTGTTCAAGGGGGTTATCATAATCAGGATAGCGTTCAAATAAGCGATGGCCTAAATCCACCATCCAAGCAATCAGGGTTTGATAACCTAAACTCAATTTTTTCAGGCTAACCCAACCATAAGGGGTTTGAAATTCTATAGCCGGATGGGATTGCGTTTTAGTAATGGGTTTCGCTCGGATGTTTTCCACATCGGGCAATAAATCTATGAGCATGTTTTTGACTTTTTCATAGCGGTTTTCATAATAGGCTTTGCTTGCTGTGTCTGCACTTTTGATGGCATAATCAGCATTTAATAACCATCCTACCGCATTGATTAAACTAACCTCTTCTCTAAACAAACTCATCGTACCATTAGGATGATAGGTTTTTTCCAAAGAACCACTTCCCATACGGCGTGAAGCACCGTAAGCATAAATGATAAAATAATCCGCTAAATAAATCTCTGAAGCACTGGCTTGTGTCAAAAAATGTTCGCTAATCGGATCGTATTTTTGTGAACTCAATGAACCTCTATAAAGTGTTGGTAAAACGATAAAAGGTTTATCATTGGAACGATTAAATGAAAATTCAACCAGTTCATATGTTTCCGTTAAAGGCAGATGAATAGACAAATTTTTAGCAGCGGTTTGAAAATTTTCTCGCTTTCGCTCAGGATTAGCTTCCAAAGGAGCTAAGCATTTCAGCAAAGTCGTTTTTCCTACCCCATTATCCCCAAGAATAATTGTCCAACGCGCCGGTTTACCCTTGCCATCGGATAAATCAAGTGTTTGTCTATCACCAAAACAGCGTACATTTTCAACCGTTAAGTCTAAAAAATAAACAGGGGCCTCATTTTCAATAGTATGAGTTAAGGTATTGATAGTGTTCATAAAAATGATTAAGTCTAATGAAATATAACGAAACGTCGTGATCGTAGAGACGCGAAGCATCGCGTCTCTACAAAAATTGAATATCTATAGCTGAATTAAAAATGTTCAAACCCCTTCTTATCCCAAGACAAGGGTAGCAGGCTAGGCTGTTCCTTTTTATCAAAAGGCGTTTCCTCATTATTAGCCCTCGTTATGCTCTCTTCCCCAATAATTTTTGCAATTTGCTCAAGCATTTGGGGCGTGATGCCAGCGGGGATTGCCATCCCTTCCTTTTCTTGTTCTCGTAGTTTAAAGCGGGCTGCTTCTTCACGCAAGTTATTGGCGAGTGTACCCAGTTCATCTGCCATGCCTGCCATTTTATCAATTTCTTGGCTACCAGCATACACGACTTCACTCGCTTGTCTCATGGCGATATTG
>JAYQWI020000347.1:0-4142 GCA_035871815.2 Candidatus Parabeggiatoa communis | reverse complement strand
TGGTGCTGATCCAGAATATAAATGTGCTGATTGGCAAGGGGGCGGCCTATCGGGAGAATCGAATGGCCTGGTGTGTACTCAAAGATCGTGGCACAAACTGTATCTTCTGTTGGCCCGTAGGCATTAAAAAAGCGTCTACCTTGAGACCATTGCGCTGCCAATTCTGGGGAAGTGGCCTCTCCCGCAACTATAATACATTGTAAATTTGACAATTCTTCAGTAGGTAAAACCGCCATAGCTGTGGGAGGAAATGTGACATGGGTAATCGCTTGTTCGCGTAAATGCTGTAGTAAAGCGGGGCCCGGTAGCAAAGACTCGGCTGTGCCCAAACAGAGTGTAGCTCCTGAACCCAGTGCCATCACAATTTCCCAAATAGAGGCATCAAAGCTAATAGAAGCAAATTGGAGAACACGACTCTCTGGCTGCACATTAAAGCTTTGAATTTGGGCTTGAGCGAGGTTAGTCACTCCACGGTGTTCAACGAGGACACCTTTGGGTTTTCCCGTCGAGCCTGATGTATAAATCACATAGGCTAAGTTGTTGGGCCGAACAGCACTGTTCAGATTTGAGGTATTGGGCTTTGAAAAGAGGGCTTGCTCGGTATCTAAACAGATCACTTGGGCTTGATGCGCGGGCAATTTGGCTATTAATTGATTTTGCGTCAACAGCACCAACACCTGTGAATCGGCTAACATGAAGGCGATTCGATCTTGCGGATAATTGGGATCCAATGGCACATACGCGCCTCCGGCTTTCAGGGTGCCTAGCAATCCGACAATCAGGTCTAAAGAACGCTCGACACAAATCCCCACAAGCACTTCTGGCCCCACACCCAAGGTTTGCAGATGATGGGCGAGTTGATTGGCGCGCGTATTTAAGGCTTGATAGCTCAGTTCTTGGTTTTCAAAAACGACCGCAATGGCATCCGGCGTTTTTTCAACTTGGGCCTCAAACAACTGATGGACGCATTGATTATCAGGATAGGCCGCCGTCGTGTTATTCCATTCTATGAGTAATTGATGTTGTTCCGCTGTTGTCAACATCTGTAATTCAGAGATACGCCGCTCAGGATGAGCGATGATGTCTGCTAACAGGGTTTGAAAATGGCCAGCCATGCGGCTGATGGTATCGGCATTGAACAGAGCCGTATTATATTCCAGCCCCCCTTTCAATCCGTGTTCCGTTTCTTCTAGGAACAGGGTTAAATCAGATTTCGTGGTGACAGAGTCTCTCTCTAAAACACTGAGACTGAGCCCTGACAGTTCGAGTGCTTCCTTTGGCGCATTCTGAAGAACAAACATGACTTGGAACAGTGGACTATGACTCAGACTGCGCTGTGGTTGTATAATTTCCACCAGTGTCTCAAAAGGCATATCTTGGTGAGCGTAGGCCTCAAGAGACATTTCTCTGACTTGATTGAGCAAGTCGATAAAATGAGGCTTGTCTGATAGCTGGGTGCGTAGTACCAGCGTGTTGACAAAAAAGCCTATCAGGGACTCAATTTCGCTACGGTTACGGTTAGCGATAGGCGAACCCACGACAATGTCTTCTTGTCCACTGTAACGGTGGAGTAAAATGACATAGGCAGAAAGCAGCGTCATAAACAGAGTTGCCCCTTGTTTTTGAGCAAGTTGTTTCAGTTGGCTGGATAAGGCTTGATTGATTTCAAAGCATTGAGCATGGCCTTTGAAGCTTTGAACAGGCGGCCGCGGCCGATCAGTGGGTAGTTCCAACAAGGCCGGTATGCCGGCCAATTGTTGTTGCCAGTAGTTGATTTGTGTTTCCAATACGTCGCCAGTTAACCATTGTCGTTGCCAATGGGCAAAGTCTGCATATTGGATAGGCAAAGGCGATAATGGGGAGGGTTTGCCTTTGGAAAAGGCTTCATAAAGTTTTGCGATTTCGCGGATAAAGACACCAATTGACCAGCCATCGGAGATAATATGGTGCATCGTCACCAACAGAACGTGTTCTTGTGCTCCAACCTGTAATAAGGTGGTGCGAAATAAGGGGCCTTTAGCCAGATCAAAGGGACGTTGGGCTTCTTCAGTCGCTAAGCGTTGTACCTCCGTGGCCTGTTTTTCAGTTGGTAAATCGTGCAATAACACCACTGATAACTTATAATTGATAGCTGATAACGGATGAGGCTTTTGACTCGGCATCCCATTCATGCTTGGGAAAGTGGTCCGCAACGTTTCGTGACGTTGCACCATGGCTATGAGGCTTTGTTCAAGTGCGTTGAAGTGCAATGGCCCAGAGAGGCGCAAAGCAGCCGGCATATTGTAAGTCGCACTACCGCCCCCCTCTAATTGATCTAAGAACCACAAGCGCTGTTGGGCAAAAGACAGTGGCATATCGCCCGTACTTTCAATGGCTTGAATGGCAGGATTCGTTAGCCGATCTGAGTGACTGGCTTTTATCTTTTCCGTTAGACTGGACACCATCGGCGATTGAAAGAGATCACACACGGGGAGTTCTACCGAAAAAGTATCACGGATCCGTGACATGAGTTGAGTCGCGAATAGAGAATGGCCGCCCAATTCAAAGAAATTGTCATGAATACCTACCCGTTCGATACTCAAAATATCGGCCCACAGTCCAGCCAGTATTTCTTCTTCAGGTGTACGGGGCGCAACAAAAATCTCTTCGGATAATAACGGTTCATTGATCTCTAAAGACTGAAGCGCACGGCGATTGACTTTGCCATTGGGCGTGAGCGGTAAAGCCTCTAACTTGATGAAATACGACGGCAGCATATAGTCAGGTAATTTCTGTTTTAAGAAATCACGCAACTCACTGGAGGTGGGGTTGATGTCGGAAACAAAATAAGCCACTAAACGTTTATTGCCTGCGGCATCTTGATCAATGATTACCGCTGTTTCTCGGACAGGGGGGTGTTGCACGAGTACTGCTTCAATTTCTCCCAGTTCAATGCGGAAACCCCGAATCTTAACTTGGTTATCCATGCGACCCAAGTATTCAATATTGCCGTCTGGGAGGATACGGGCTAAATCGCCGGTTTTGTACAACCGTGAACCGGGTTCATCACTGAATGGATTGGAGATGAACTTCTCTTTGGTTAATTCAGGCCGATTGAAGTAGCCGCGGGCCAGTCCAGAACCGCCAATGTGTAATTCACCAGGTACCCCTATAGGAACGGGTTGGAGGTTATCCTCTAAAATATAGATTTGAGTATTGGCAATGGGGCGACCGATAGATTCTTGAGTGTCACAAGTCAAACCGGTCAAAGTGCCCTTGGCCGTTGTGATGGGGTAACTCGCTGACCAAACCGTCGTTTCAGTGGGCCCGTAAACATTCCAAATTTCAGCCCCTTTTTCTAGCAATTGATCGGCGAGTTGACTACATAACGCTTCACCGCCGACCAGTATTTTCAAACCAGAAAAACGACTTTCACTTTCCGTCGTTAACATGCGCCAAGTTGCTGGTGTCGCTTGCATGACGGTGGCACCGCTGTTCTGTAGGCTTTCTAATAATTGGACACCATCAGAAGCGATTTCACGGCTGACTAAGACGATCTTGGCACCGACTATCAAGGGCAGATAAAGTTCTAAGACTGCAATATCAAAAGAAATCGTTGTCACCGCCAACAAAATATCTTGCTCAGTCAAACCTGGTGACTGCTGCATTGCCGTTAAGAAGTTAACAACAGATTCCTGACAAATCGCCACGCCTTTAGGTTTCCCCGTGGAACCTGAAGTATAAATGACGTAGGCTAAATTATCCGGTTTGACTTCTCTGATCGGCTTGTGATTGAGGGCATTAGAGCCAGTTGCCCAATCACGATCCAGACATAATGTCTGTGCTTGGTGTTGAGGCAAGTTGCCAATTAACGCTTCCTGAGTCAATAAGACTGACACGTTAGCATCTTCTAAGACGAGG
The DNA here is from genome assembly GCA_035871815.2 of Candidatus Parabeggiatoa communis. Lineage (GTDB taxonomy): Bacteria > Pseudomonadota > Gammaproteobacteria > Beggiatoales > Beggiatoaceae > Parabeggiatoa > Parabeggiatoa communis. Next base: position 242 of record JAYQWI020000347.1, on the reverse strand, counting down.
GCTAAACGTTCTTTAGGATAACTGGGATCCAATGGCACATACGCGCCGCCGGCTTTTAGGATGCCGAGTAATCCGATGAGCATATCTAAAGAACGCTCAACGCAAATGCCAACAAGCACTTCAGGTTTGACACCCAAGGTGTGCAGATGGTGGGCGAGTTGATTGGCGCGGGTATTGAGCTCTTGATAGGTGAGTTGTTGATCTTCAAATACCACGGCCACATTATGCGGTGTGGTTTCGAC
>JAYQWI020000346.1:0-4404 GCA_035871815.2 Candidatus Parabeggiatoa communis | reverse complement strand
TGTTGTAATTCTGAACCCTTACGATCTGCAAATAAAATAGCTTTCATATCAGTTATCAGTTATCAGTTATCAGTTATCAGTTACCAGTTATCAGTGAACAGTTATCAATTTATTTCGTAGAGACGCGATGCCTCGCGTCTCTATAGAGGAGGGATTTTGGATTTTGTGCAAAATGAATGGCGAATCGCAAATTTTATGATAGGAATTGTAGAGACGCGATGCCTCGCGTCTAAGAAACTCGATGCATAGAGACGCTTCGCGATCGCGTCTCTACAGGAGCAAAAATTATTCCCGTTTTTTTGTAAGCACAATAGGCATAATTGTGATAAATAATCCCCTTTTCCTTCAAACTATCAACTGATAACTGATAACTGATAACTGTTCACTGATAACTGTTCACTGATAACTGATAACGAAGATTTTCCCAAGCAAACAAGATTAAACAGATATCGGCCCATAGCTTCGTCAATTCTTCAATGGATAAGCGCAATACAAGTCGTGATGGGAATGTTGCGTCAATGACAAACATGATGGCAAAAAAGAGGGCCGCTGAGTATAAAAAATAACGTGCCATTTTGGGTTTGTTACGCAGATCACCAAGCCATGCCAATAACCCAATTTCAATGAAGCCTAAACCGAGCAATAAATAAGCATCATTGCGTCCTAACCATTTTCCCATCGTTTCATGTATTAAAAAGCGTTCATCACAACCCAAATAAATGAACAAAATGATTTGGGAAATATAAAACCAATAGGCTTGAGGCTGTTTTACTTTATCTATACACAATAAACAAACCCCAAATAGTAAGGCTGTCGCCCACAGCAAAAAGACACTTAAAGTGGTATTGATGGCATAAAAAAATACCTCGCCTTGAATATCCGTGACAAACTGTCGTACATAAGGTTGCGACGTTTGCCACTCAATCACTATCAAGACAAGGCTGTAAATGCCCACTAATAAAAATAATAAGAGATGTGAAGCCTTCATAATTCATATCGCCTCGCAATGAGTACAGCACACAGGAACAAACTATACATACCGATGATTTCAAACATTTCTTCAAAACACGTTAAAATGCTGACACCTTGATTGAATGAGGCCAGCCACCATTCAAAGGCTTCAAAAATAAATACGCCCGGTAAACACACTAAGGCGAACAGTAAAGTCAGATAGGCCGATTGACGTTGTCTATCCTGATTGTGAGGCATTGTCGCAATCACCTGTCGCAGAAAATAAACGAGCGCAAAAAAAATGCCTAACAAAACAGGGGCAAATAGGATGATCCAAGAGTATCCACGATTGTCAGGGGGGGCCTGGCTCCAAAGCTGATTAATGACTCGCTTAAACCATTTTCCCGCTGTTTCATGAATACTCGCCACTTCATCCGCTGACAATAAAACCGCGCCAATCGCGGTTAATTGAAACACAAAGCGTGTCCAACGCGAAATCGTAAAAGCGGGTGAATAACCCCAACCGAGCAAGACAAAACTGAGGCCCACTGCGAGAAACAGGATACTTGAGAACCAAGTCGCCAGCGTATTTTCCCAACGCATATCAAGCAATTCCAAAACACGATGCCAATTAATGCCAAAAATCCTTTGCCAATCAGAACCTTGGCTCAAGTAGGCTAAGAATGTGGTCAATATAAAAAATAGGCCTATTAAAAATAATGGCCAAGCCAATTTTTCGAGTAGAGCATGAATTTTAATGGTTTAAACCTCCAAAATTGATTGTTATAGAAGTGAGATAAGGATCGATGAAAAATTAACTTTGCTTTTTTTCAACACAGAGAACACAGAGAAACACAGAGCTTCACAGAGAAAACTCTGTGGTCCTCTGTAAACTCTGTGTTGCGTAAAAGACGCAGCACTCTAAATGCAATCGGGAAACGCTTTATATCACACTACCGATAATTCGACTGGAAACGCCATTTTAAACAAAACACCTTTGCCGGGCGTACTTTCGCAATTTAGGCTACCCTTTAACTGATTAGTAATTAAGTTATAGCAAATATACAGCCCTAGCCCACTACCACCATGGGCACGGTGGGTGGTAAAAAACGGTTCAAATATTTTTTCTATCGCTTCTGCTGTGATACCTTTCCCCGTATCTGAGTAGTCGATATGCAAACGGTTTCCTTCCAAATGCACTGCGATCTTAATCAAACCACTGTTTTTACCTTCTTCAAAACCATGTATGAGGCTATTCATCAGCAAATTGGTGATAATCTGTTCCACTGCGCCTGGCATACTGTAGAGGATTAAATCCTCAGCACAATCAATTTGAATCTCAATGCGAGTATGTTTGAACTGATTATGTAAGGTGTTAATGACCTCTTCAATAGTGTTTTTGACTTCAAACGGTCTAATCTCTTCTGAAGTTTGATCAATTGCAGTGCGTTTAAAACTATTGATTAAACCCGCCGCCCGTCTGAGATTGGACAGTGTCAGTTCAGCCGCCTCATCTATTGTCTCTAGTGCCGAAACCAGTTCGTCTTCATCGACTTCTTCTTGCTCTAGCAATTGGTTAATAAACTGGGATTGCTTTTGTAAGGTAGAAGTGGTGCCTACCGCAACGCCAATCGGTGTATTGAGTTCATGAGCAAACCCAGCAACTAGCCTGCCGAGTGAGGCCATTTTTTCGCTTTGCACCAGTTCAGAGCGGGTTTGTGTTAATTCTGCTACCTTGCTATTCAAGCTGATGCTTAAATCGCGAATGCGTAGATGAGTGGTGACACGCGCTAAAACTTCTTGGTGCTGTATAGGCTTCGTGACGTAATCGACACCGCCTACTTCAAACCCTTTGAGTTTATCTTCTGTACTGTCTAAAGCCGTCATAAAAATCACGGGCATACCGGCGGTTTTCTCATCCGCTTTTAAACGCCGGCAGGTTTCAAAACCATCTATTCCTGGCATCATCACATCTAATAAAATTAAGTCAGGATTCGCGATTTTGGCCCTTTCTAATCCGATTTCACCATCACGCGCTACCATGATTTCAAAACCATAGTCTTCCAAGTAATCAACCAAAACACTCAAGTTCGTCGGATTGTCATCAATGATGAGAATGGAATAGTTTTGAAAATCAATCGGTTTGCTGGCCTGGTTCGCTGCAATGCTCATTTATAGCCCTCCAAATAGTGTTTAATTAAGGCCAGTATTTGTTGATCCTCAAAATCCTTCGCTAAGCTTTGCAGTTTGTGAGCAAAGGGAATATATTTATCATCTAAGTTTTCAAGATGTATCGCTTGTTCCCGAATCCGTCGCATTTTACCCATCATGGCTAATTCATATAATTTTTCTAATTCTGCCTCAGGTGGCGGTACCAGTGGCCCACTGCCTTCTGTGGCCGGCGTTTCTGCAACACTATCGCCCACTGATTCAGAATAAAACCAGTCTAATTTCAAGTTGCTTTCCAACAAAGAAAATAGTTTTGAAGCTTCCACAGGCTTAGGTAGAAAAGCATCACATCCCGCTATTCGGCTCTTTTCTTGATCCATATCAAAAACACTGGCCGATATCGCTATAATAAAAACGTCTACTAATTCAGGTATTTGTCGTATCTCTTGTACGGCTTCAAATCCCGTCATGACTGGCATCACTAAATCAGTCATAATCAGAATCGGTTGTATTTCGCGGGCTTTGGCAACAGCGACTTGACCGTTTTCAGCTTCCACAATCTCAAATCCCAGTGGCTCAAGTAAATTGAGCAACACCGCTCGGTTTTCTACTCTGTCATCTACCACTAATACTTTCTGCGGTTCTCCTGTGTAGCCGACTATTTCCCTTTCATGGGTTGATTTTGTTTGAATACCCTCAGCTGCGGCAATAGGCAAGCTTAAATCAAACCAGAAAGTACTGCCTTTGCCTAACTCACTTTTCACCTTGAGTTCGCTACCCATCAATTGCACTAACTCTCGACTAATTGCGAGGCCTAAGCCGGTACCCGCGGCTCGACGTTGAGTATCCCCAACTTGTTCAAACGGTAAAAAAATGTGTTCTAATTGTTCTGGGTTCATTCCCACGCCGCTATCTTCGACTTCAAAACGAAGTGTTTCGTAAAGCCTGTTATCGTTATAAAGGGCTCCATTTTCGGCAGACGTGACGACAAAGGTTCTTAGAACCAGATGGCCTTTATCAGTGAACTTGATCGCATTGCCTAACAGATTAATTAAAACCTGTCGCACCCTTTTCTCATCAGCTTCTACCCCAGTAGGTAAAATGTTGACGGTTTCATAATCAAACAAAATGTCTTTTTGTTGAGCACGCATACGGATAATGCCAGCAACACCTTCTAAAAAGTGGGGCAAATGGAAAGCGGTAGGGTAAAGTTCCATTTTACGCGCTTCGATTTTGGACAGATCTAAAATATCATTAATAAGGGTTAATAAGTGTTCGCCACTT
>JAYQWI020000345.1:0-4605 GCA_035871815.2 Candidatus Parabeggiatoa communis | reverse complement strand
GACGCGATGTTTCGACGCACGGCCGTAGAGACGCGCGGCCGTGCGTCTCTACAATATGATGCGATGTTTCGACGCGATGTTTCGACGCGATGTTTCGACGCGATGTTTCGACGCGATGTTTCGACGCGATGTTTCGACGCGATGTTTCGACGTGATGTTTCGACGCGATGTTTCGACGCGATGTTTCGACGTGATGTTTCGACGCACGGCCGTAGAGACGCACGGCCGTGCGTCTCTACAATCTATGACGCGAGGTTTCGACGCGATGTTTCGACGCCCGGCCGTAGAGACGCACGGCCGTGCGTCTCTACAATATATGACGCGATGTTTCGACGCGATGTTTCGACGCGATGTTTCGACGCACGGCCGTGGAGACGCACGGCCGTGCGTCTCTACTCTAATAATGATTTTACCCGTTGATATTCTAAAGTCGGCATAGATTTTTTCTTACCGCGCAGCAATTGTCCTACGTTATATGAAGAAATATTCAGGGCTGTTGCAAGATGTTTCGGTTTTTTCTCTTCTCTTTCTAGCCACGCTTGCATCATTTTACCCAGTTCTATTAGGGCTTCTCCTGTCGTTTTATCCAAAATGGATGTGCCTGTGGGGGTAGAGGGTGGCAATGGGGGTAGTTCTTCAGGCTGTGTCTCATCGCGAACCTCCGATTCTTCCTCTTCGTCTGTTTCTTCAAACTCTGCTGCGGCAACATCTTCTAGTAATAATTGCACGTCTTCGAGCGTGAGCCCGCGTAATGCGGCCGAATCATCTGTCAACACGGCTTCTGCTAGTTCTCGTTTGCGGGCTTTTAGTTGAATGATCTTTTCTTCTACTGTGCCGGCGGCTACGAGACGATATACGGTGACGGGTTTAGTTTGACCAATTCGGTGGGCTCGATCTGTCGCTTGATCTTCTACTGCTGGATTCCACCACGGATCACAATGAATCACGGTATCCGCTGCGGTGAGGTTCAGGCCTGTTCCGCCTGCTTTCAGGGAAATCAAGAATAAGGGGGCATCGCCGTTTTGGAAACGAACAATCACGTCTTCTCGATTTTTGGTCGAACCATCTAGGTATTCGTAAGCTATCCCTTCCCGATCTAGATCGCGTTGCCACAGGCGTAACAGTTCTACAAATTGGGAGAAGACTAAAACACGTCGCCCTTCACTAACCAGTTCACGCACTAATTGAAGAAATTCATTACGCTTGACGCTTTGCGTGGCGGGTAAACTGCGATCTATTAGGCGAGGATCACAAGCCATTTGGCGTAATCGCAGTAAGGCTGTGAGTAACTTGATCTGATTTTTGCCCATTCCTTGTGCGTTTTCAAGCAAGGGCGCAATCTCGCCTCGCACAATCATGGCGAGCGCATCATAACGTTCCTTTTGTTCCATCCCCAGTACGCACAAATGTTCGATTTCTTGTTTAGGCGGTAAATCTTGAAGGACTTGTCGTTTTGTACGCCGTAAGACAAAAGGACGAATCGTTTCGCGTAGGCGATGGGCCGCCGGGCCGCGGCTATCAGATAAAATGGGGTATTCAAAGCGGCGCGAGAAGTGTTTTTTGGACCCTAACATGCCAGGGTTACAAAAATCCATGAGCGAATAGAGTTCTACAAGACGGTTTTCTACTGGGGTACCTGAGAGGGCTAATTTGCTTTCACTTTGCAAACGTCGTGCCGCTTTAGCGGTGGCGGTATCATAGTTTTTAATATTTTGTGCTTCATCTAGGATAATATAGCGGCAGGGAAGTTGTGCTAACATCTCCACATCTCGGCGCAGTAACCCATAGCTGGTGACGATGATATCCACATCGCACAATGAGGAACGGTTGAAGCGTGTTTTCAGGAATTGAGATTGACCCTCTTTATCCGTTTTAATACAAGCACGTAGGCTCTCTCTTTCTTCCCCCGTTAATAAGGCTGTTTTGAGATTCGGGGTAAAGCGGGCTGTTTCTTTAAGCCAATTCGTCATGACTGAAGTCGGGCAAACTATCAAATTCGGCATACAGCCGTCTTTTTCCTTGCGCCAACTGAGTAAGGTTAAAGTCATCACTGTCTTACCTAATCCCATATCATCTGCAAGAATTCCACCGGCCGATAACTCATGAATAAATTGCAGCCAAGCAATACCTTGTAATTGATAGGGCCGTAATTTGGCATTGAGTTTTTTAGGCAATTCTGGATTAACGGGAACCGTGGCCTCTCCTGTTTTGGCGAGATGAGTGAAGAGGGCGCTACGTGTTTGCATGTCTTCTATTTCTTGATCCACTTCCACGGTGACTTCAGAAGAGAGTTTCCAGTTATTTAAGCGCCCTAGTTGATAAACCGCTAAGCGACTCTTGCCAGCAGGGGATAACACATCCAGGCCTTCTTGCAATAAGTCTCGCAACTCATCTGTCAATTCTGCCAAGGAACCATCATTCAGTGTCACCCAACGTTTTTTATTTTCTATCGCCGTTTGTAACTGTGCAAGATTGATATCATCAAACTCATCTGCGCTGAGCTGTATTTCGGTATCAAACCAGCCGGAGACGAGCGAAACCTTGAGACGAGCCTTGAGTTTTTTGCGAACTCGGGTTTCTTGTAATTTGGCCGGAATCATAAGGGCCATTTTGGGCTCTGCCTGCTTTAACAGTTCAATACCTTCTAACCAAAAGGATGCGGCTTGTTCTTCGTTACCGGACATAAAGCCATTTTTCTGAGCATTTGCTTGGAAATTTAACCGCATGATTTGCTCTATTGCGGCATCTTCCAAATCAACATCTCGGGTACCTGCAAATTCGCCTAAACTCGGGCCAAGAAAGAGGGGAAATATACCAAAACTATAATGGGCTTCCAAATACAATTCGACATGAAGTGGTTCACCAACGATACGCAATTTAAATTCAGGCGTTTCTGCGGGGGATAAACCAATTTCGACAGGTGGCGGTAAAGCAATCATCGTTCCTTGCAATTGATGACGCAGTTCACGATAGAGCAAAGGGCCATGCCCTTCTACCAAATGAATTGAAGGCACTAGGCACAATCGCCAAGCGGCTTCCATATCCACCAATGGACTTACCGGATAAAAAGTCTGTTGCTTTTCAACCCATAAATAACTATACAAGCCGGCAACCAGCACGGCATCAGCACTCGATATCTCAAATGCACCATCGCGTGTATACCAGTGCGCTTCTAATGCATTAACGATAGTTTCCAAAGTGGGATCATTCGCTTGTGGTTTTTCCTCTTCCAAACGGGGCGCTTCACGCTCTGGCGGAACGCGATACGTGTTACGCTTTCCAATGATTTTGCGAGGCAGACGAGTTGTTACCATTTTCAAGAACACGGGCGTTTTCGCAAAGGTGACTGGTTTATTGTCGTCGTCTAGTTTAACAAGCCGATCTTCTAATAAATGTAATACCTGCGCGGCTGTACTGCCTTCGACGAAAAAACCTTTACGTGAACGCATTGCCTGACAATAACGTAAGATTTGGCCATCAGTAGGTGGAAAGCGCATATCTTTAACATCATTTTCAGCCAGAATCGGTTTTTTGCCGGGTAAACGGGGACGAATTTCAATATGTGGACTATTACTAAACTGAATCGAAGCGTTGTAACGGTTGAAATGGGAACTGGCGGTGTCATAAATAGAAAGGGCATATTCTGGCGACGGCGCTAACTTTAATTGTTCTTTAGGTGCCCACAATTGCAGAGCATGATGGGCCACATAATCTCGATAAGTCTGTTCACGGATGGCTGGCAGTTCTTCTAATAAGGGTTGCGTCTCTTTTTGATTAATCAAAGCCTCCCGCAGTGCTGGGTAGCTTGCGATATCAATCAATAAGGCCTGTGCTGGGGCACTATAAGGTTTTTCACCCGATGTGCAATGAGGCTCAATATTAAGTGACGAATAGTGGCTGCCTTTAGAAGGCGTTTTCAAGGTAACCGTATAAGGCGCAGGGCGAGCTTTATCCTGAAAAAAAGGACGGGGTTGAAAATAATCACTGTCTAAGATGGCAATGATTTTTCCATCGGTTGTCAGAACAGGTGCTTGTATGTAACGATACTTATGCCGAAGTATTTTTTCGATATTGAAATTGGCTAAAGTACCGGTTAATTGTTGTAAGTTCAGATAGGGTAACCAATCTGGTATGCTAAATTCTTCAGTTTTATTTTTACTCATGATTTTCAATATTGAATAGAATAAGTCAGGCGGAAAATTTTAGGGCATCAATGGCGAATGAGTCAGGATTTTTCAAATCATGACGATTTCAATTCGCTATTCGTGCCTCAAACTGGGCAAAGAGGTTCAGTACAAGGGATGATCGAGCGAAGCTCGGAGTTTAGGGATTTAAGGGATTGATTTTGAGCTTGATTAAGTTTAGGCGTTATAATGGAATAGATAATTGATTAAGGAATATCAAAAAAATAAATTATCCCGCAGGGCTACTCTATGCACACAAATTATTTGTAAAAAACTGTCGGCTCACGCAGAGCCGCAGAGCCGCAGAGAATGAGAGAAATTAAACAAACCCGCTTGAATTGCCTTTTGGGATAATTATTTTTTTGGAACTTCCTTAGTTTAGTACAGTGGATTAACGGAGAAAACGAGTTTATTGGTCGCA
>JAYQWI020000344.1:0-5635 GCA_035871815.2 Candidatus Parabeggiatoa communis | reverse complement strand
ATAATCCCAAAGTCTGTTCTCATGTTGGGGCTTGTGGATTAATGCAGTTAATGCCGCTGACGGCTAAAGAAGTGGGTGTCAATGATCCTTTTAATCCGTCTCAAAATTTGATGGGGGGTACACGTTATTTACGCAAAATGTTGAATCGAAGAGGAATTAAGGGGAATGTGCCTTTGGCATTAGCCGCGTATAATGCAGGGTATGGCAATGTGAAAAAATATGGGTATCAAGTGCCGCCTTTCAAAGAAACCCAGAATTATGTTAAGAAGATTATGGGGTATTTTAAATCTCAGTGATCAATTATCAATGAACAGTTGAATTTCAGTTCATAAACTTGTTATAATCAATACATTATTCTAAAGGTAAAGTTTACCTACTGAACTTTAATTTAACGGATAACATTTCATTGATAACTGATAACTTAAGAGGATAAAAGGTAGATTGTCATGAAACGACTTTGCTGGTTTATCAGTATGGTGCTTTTATTATTGGGGCAGAATGCGATAGCAGAAATTGACTTGCTTAATCTTTCTGCTTACCCAATTGGTACCGTTTTGCCTTATGGTGAAAATGTGATAGTTGCTCAAGATGATGAAACGGGCAGCAAGTGGCTAACTGCTGAAGAAGGACAGGAAGGATATTTAAGATATCCGGTTAGTCTATCAAGTGATTTTGAAATTCTGATAAAGATCAAGGGTGATGATGCTTGCTGCAGCCATGCTAAAACACTCTTATTTACGGGCGATGAACATAACATAAAGTTATCTTTTGGTTACAGCGCACCTAAACTTCAAGCTGATAGTAATTATACTGATGCTGATGAAAGCAAAGCTTGGAAAAGCAAGCAGACGAATTTCCTCAGATTGTCTGTAACAAATAATATAGCAAGACTCTATGTGAATTATCTGTTTTCCCAAAAGCTAGCTTTAGAGTCTAATTTAAGTTACACCCAATTGTTATTCCAAGGGCTAAAAAATGATGTTCAACTTTATGAGTTAAAACTAGGTGCTTCTTCAGATAGCGGTACAGTGCCTAGTAGCCCTACCAAACTCATCAATATCAGCACACGGGCATCGATTCAAGGTGGGGCTAATGATGTCATTGCTGGTTTCATTATTCAGGGTACGACATCACAACAAGTTATTATTCGAGGTTTGGCTTTAGAGCCAGGCGTTGATCCCAAGGTGACATTACAGCAGTTTCCTGGTGGGGAATTTATAGCCAGTAATAATGATTGGCAAACTCAAACCTTGCCAAGTTTCTCAATTCCAGCACAATTTTCCCCCCCTAATATTACCGATGCTGCCTTACTTTTGATTTTACAAGCCGGTGCTTACACTGTCATACTCAGTTCGCTTGGCGCAAAAGGACTCGGATTGATTTCTGTGGATACGGTTGACTGATGGAATGAGAATGTCCTTTTTTATTAAAGGCCAACCCAGTTTGATGCTGTGTTGGCCTTTTTTTATGCTCTTGCAATAGCCTTTTCAAAGCATCTCTTTTGTGGGTTTGGTAATCAATTTAAAAAGGACTTGTGCGAATCTAAAGCATAATAAGGCGAGTCCAATTGGTAATATACTGTAGGGTATCCATTGCCTAATGGGTAAGTCTTCTGCTTGAATGCCTAAATCGTAAATCAAAGAAACGTATTGTATTCCGCCAATAAACAGTAGCACACAATAAGCTAGGCACAGTAAAGTCGCTAAAATTGCTAAAACCTGTTGCCCGTTTTTTGGCAATAATCGCGTGATAGCATCAATACCGATATGTGCGCCGACGCGCACGCCGTAAGACATGCCCAATAAAATGAGCCAAGCAAATAAATAAGTGTTTAATTCTAAGGCCCATACGAAACCGCCGTTAAAAAAATAACGGGCGACGACTTGAGAAAAAGTGATTAACGTCATGGCCGCTAGGAGTAGGGCAATTAAACTTTCTTCTAATTGATTAACGAACTGAGTTATGCGCTGTGTCACTTTGTGGTACTCCGTGAATGCTATTCAAGGTGTCAGTCATTTTGCACGCAAAAACTTGAACCTCGAATGTTGAAATATTTTTTGATGAGATTGTGACTATAAACTCGATAATCAAGTTTTCCTATTCTGTTATATAACGACAAGGATTGTTTATAATAAAGGATTAGATTGTGCAAAGCTCAAATAAACGAAAATCAAATAAACGAAAAGTTTCATCAATATAATAAGGCTGAAATTGATGAGTTCATCAAATGCCCAGTACTTATCCGCATCGAATAAACAATCCTTGTCGTTATATATATCTTGTCGTTATAGAAGGAGATGGAAAAAACGTGATCGTTGACTATAAATTAAATCAGATTGATGAGCAATTATGAATCCAGATGATGAGAAGTATGCTGAAGCCTTGCAGCGTTTGCTTGGTGTGATGAACGATTTACGTGAAAAATGCCCTTGGGATAGAGAACAAACCTTGGCATCATTGCGTCATTTAACCATTGAGGAAACTTACGAATTATCTGAGGCGGTTTTGGAAAATGATTTGGAAGCGGTTAAAAAAGAATTAGGTGATCTCCTGCTGCATATTGTTTTTTATTCAAAAATCGCTTCTGAAAAAGAAGCGTTTGATATTGCCGATGTTATGAATACCCTGTGTGATAAATTGATTGCGCGCCATCCTCATGTTTTTGGTGATGTGAGCGTTAAAAACGATGCCGAGGTGAAACGCAATTGGGAACTCTTGAAACTCAAGGAAAAAGGGGGAAATAAGGGTGTTTTGGCAGGGGTACCTAAACAGTTGCCGGCATTAATCAAAGCCATGCGTATTCAAGACAAAGCGCGTGGTGTCGGTTTTGATTGGGAAGTCAAAGAAGATGTGTGGGAGAAAGTTAAAGAAGAAATAGAGGAATTTCAAAATTGCTTTGAAGTGGGTAATCCTATCCCCATTAATAAAGAAGAGGCCGAAAGTGAATTGGGTGATATCTTGTTTTCGCTGGTGAATTATGCGCGATTTGTCGATATTAACCCAGAACAGGCCTTAGAAAAAACCAATCAAAAGTTCATCAAGCGTTTTAATTATATAGAAGCCGCGAGTAAACGCGATGGTAAAAATTGGGAAACATTGACATTGGCAGAAATGGATGCATATTGGGAAGAAGCCAAGAATCAATGAAGAATTATCAATGAAGAATTATCAATTATCAGGATACGCTGATTTGACTGATTAACACTGATCAACAACACCCCTTCGGGCTTGCTCCGTTGCTTCGGCTTTGCGTGATCATTTAAATGAATCTAACAGAACTCATAAATTCGACACAGCGTATCGAAACCAAAACCGCTCACAGGAATCAATGCTATGATTAACGAATCCATTTTACAACAAAAGATACAATCGCTTTTGCAATATCCCATCCTGAATAAACAATCGGTGAAAACAGTCGCCGACATTTTGAAAACACAGGATGATTGGAGTCTGTTTAGAATCAATCCACTCCATTTTGCCAAGCAACATGGCTTGAATGAGCATGACTGCCTAGATATTTTTGTTCACGGTGCCAAAATAGGCTTGTTCGATTTATCTTATGAGATGGTATGCCCTGCCTGTTATGGTATTGTGCATAACTATCATGCCTTAGGTGAACTGGAAAATGACTCGTTTTATTGTGCCCTCTGCCATATTAATGTACCCACCTCCCTTGATGAGCAGGTTGAAGTCTCCTTTACCATCCATCCGAGTGTTCAAGAATTGGATATCAATCCCTTATCCGATTTAAAGCATTTCAATCGCTATTACTTCTCTGGCAATACTCAAAAGTCTGAAGCCGTTTTAGCATTTTGTTCAAAGAAGGTTATCAAAGATTGGCTCATTTTAGCCCCTGACAAGCGTCACACCATCTCTTTAGAGATATCTTCCAATCAAACCTACCAAGTTGTTAGCGTTGAAAATAACGCTTCTGTTGTTTTCTATTTTAACCAAAGCAATGAGGGGCAAGCGAACATAATCGATATTGATCTGTTGCCAACCGCTTTTACGCCGAAAGAGGTGCAGATGCCTCTTGGTTCTTGTGAAATTCATATCAAGAATCAGACTAAAAGTAGTCTAGGCTGTTTAATGATGAAACTTGATGAACGAGAACAGGTAAACGATCTCATCAAGCAATATCCGCCCAGCGTGATACCGGTTTTCACGCCCAAGATGTTGTTAAATAATCAAAGTTTCCGCGATTTATTCCGTGTTCAACCGTTGTCAGAAACGTTCAACGTCAACCTGAAAAATTTAACCCTCATGTTTACCGACTTACGGGGTTCGACGGAAATGTATGATAAAGCAGGGGATGTCTTCGCTTATAAACTGGTTAAAACGCATTTCCAAATTCTGACTGACACCGTGCGTCAATTTTCTGGAGCCATTGTGAAAACCATGGGGGATGCCATCATGGCCACTTTTTCTCGTCCATTAGATGGTTTTTTAGCATCACTGGAAATGTTAAGGAAAATTGAGGAGATGAATGAAAGCTGGAAAGCGGCTGGTTATCAAATCGGTTTAAAAGTCGGTCTCAATGACGGGCCAGCATTGGCTGTGGTGAATGATGAACGCATTGATTATTTTGGTCAATCGGTTAATATCGCCGCTCGTGTTCAAGGGCTCGCACAGGCAGGTGAAATTTGGATGACTCAATCGATCCTAGACTCTCCCGGCGTTTTGGAAAAACTGTCAAAAAGCGATTACCAATCCGAACAACGTTCAGCAACCTTAAAAGGTGTAGAACAAGCGACTGTCGTACATAAGGTTTTTAAATCATCGAATGGAGTGGAAAACCCTTGAAGGGCTTGAAAAGGGCCTCCCCGATCAAGATGTGACAATTAGAAAAATTAATAGACCACCAGCAACCACAATGGATTGCCCCTAAAAAACATAAAATTTATGACAGAATTATACAATATTGCTGCATTATTATTGGTTAGTGTTTTTATAGTCTTATTGATACGCGGTTTCAAAGCGATTGCAGCCGCACAACAAAGCGATTGGGGAAAATCCTGGATGAATTATTTAGACGGTTTAAACCGTCTATTTTGTCAGCGTTATCATCGTTTACAATACACGCCTATAGTTTTGCCAGATGAGGGGCCAGCAATCGTGGTTGCTAATCATATATCAGGCTTAGATGCGATGTTAATGATTGCCGCTTCTCCCCGTCCGTTACGTTTTTTGATTGCCCGTGAAGAATCTGAACGTTTTGGTTTAGCTTGGTTTTTTCGGGCCATTGGTAGCATTCCTGTGGATCGCAGTCGTCACCCGGAAACCGCCTTACGGGCCGCCTTACGTGTTTTAGAATCTGGGGAAGTGCTTGCCTTGTTTCCTCAAGGGCAGATGGTTTTACCAGGTGAATCACACAAAATAAAACGCGGCAGCTTCTGGTTAGCACAGCAAACTCAGTGTCCGATTTATCCCGTGTTTATTTCTGGAATCAGCGGTGTAGGCACTATTTTTATGAGTCTATTGCAGCGTAGCCATGCGAAATTAGAGACTTATCCGTTATTTCACTGGCATGATGAAAATTCTATGGCATCCTTGCAAGCTGTGCTTGAAGGTAGAGGCAATCCTGACAACGATTGATTTTTTGCACGCTTCGCGCAAAGTCGCTAAGTCATTTTGT